>DATMPC010000046.1 GCA_035567895.1 Terriglobales bacterium
TGCCGTTTGAAGTTTCGGATTGATCAGGCTTTAGCCGCTGCGGTTGTGTTTCTCGATGGAGTTAGCTATTTAGGTTTCGGGCAACCGATTTAAGATTTTCGGTCACGAAGCGGAGTCCACCGCAGCGGCTAAAGCCGGATCCATCATGGATTTTGTCCCGGCACGGCTAAAGCCGATGCCCCTCCCTAAATTGCTAGATTCCTAATTTGGACAAGCCTGCAGCATGCTGCGTCTCACGCTTGTTCTTAAACCTGTCATCCTGAGCCCTCTTTTGGGCGAAGGACCTCTCGAGATGTGTCAGCTTCGAAGTCCTGTCCCGGCATTTTGGCCAAAGATCTTCGTGTAGCCGTGGAATTGTTAAGCTCTTAACTGGCCTTGGCCAGCGCGTCTTTTCTCAAGTGCCCAAGCAGTGCCGTTTGTGCCCTGGTCGGATAGCGATATTTCAGGCGCACGACACCAATTCGCCGTTGACTATGCTTGTCCCCGATCTTCACGAACCGGCAACCAGGCATATCACTGACCGCCATTTGCGGCACCACCGAGACTCCCATTCCCGCTGACACCATCGCGAGAATCGTTGCGAACTGCCCACTCTCAAAGACCACTTTGGGATTGATCCGCGACTGGCGGCACGCCTGCAGAGCATTCTCGCGAAAGCAATGACCTTCCTTCAGCAAGAGAAATGGTTCTTCGCGTAAGTCATCGAGCCTGAGTGAGCGACGCCTCGCCAATGGATGCTCCTTCGGCAACACCGCAAACAGCGATTCCTGCATTAGCTCGCTTACGATCAGTTCACCGCCTGACACCGGCAGCGCCAAGAGCGCCAAGTCGATGGTTCCTTCATGCAATCGCTCGAGCAGCGTTGGTGTGATCTCTTCTACTATGCTCACCGACACGCTGGGATGCTGGCGTCCGAAGCTGCTCAACATGGGGGGCAGCAGATAAGGAGCGACCGTGGGAATCGCTCCCAGCACTACTTCTCCGCTCTCAACGCTGGCCATCTCGCGAATCTCGACGCGCGCTTCGCCGATCTGCCGCAAGATCGCCTGGGCTTTGGGAAGAAACGCCTTCCCAAATTGGGTTAAGCGCGCGGAGCGCGGCAGGCGGTCAAAGAGTTTTGCTCCCAGCTCATCTTCGAGTTTATGGATCTGCTGCGAGAGCGACGGCTGTGCTACCCGCGCGGCCTCAGCGGCACGAGTAAAGTTACCGGATTCGGCGACAGCGCAAAAATAGCGGAGCTGATGAACTTCCATAAATTTGCAATCTGCATCGCGGAAGCACGGCGAACACGAAGGCAAGGCGTGAGGTCACCAAGCGGAGGGAATCCGAAGGAAAATTCGGACCGTTGAGCGATTTTGAAATTCGTGACCTCTTCAGTTGCCTTCGTGACCTTCGTGTTCGCCTTTCAGGCCGTTGCCAGCGATGTGTTTTGCCTATAACAAACATTGTAACGATAGATTAGACCTATGGCCAGCAAAGGACGGCACGCGTTAGGGGCAAAAAGAACGGAGCTGCTCGCGCAGCCCCGTGTAGTCGGAAGGGCAATGTTGTTTAGGGAAGCACGAAATGTCCGCGGCGGTTCGAATGCCAGCACTCTTCGTTCGAGTCCGTGCAGAACGGCTGCTCTTTACCCACGCTGTTGGTCGTGATGCGATTGCCGGAGACGCCCTGCTTCACCAGCGCCTGCTTTACGGCCTCAGCGCGGCTCGCGCCTAAAGCCAGGTTGTACTCTTCCGATCCGCGCTCATCGCAATGGCCCACAACCTGGAACGCCACCTCCGGATGTTCCTGAAGGAAGTTGGTATTTGATGCAATCAGTTGTGAGGTTTCGTTATCGATTTCGTAGGAATCGTAAGCGAAGAACGCATCTTTGACATTGCGTTCGAAAAGCTCACGCAAGCTAGGTTGCACGGTCACTGCTACCGGAGGAGGCGGTACGCTGACGGTGAGCCGCGCAGTGGCATCGGAAGTTCCACCGGGACCCTTGGCAACGAGGCGATACGTGGTCGAGTCCGCTGGATTGACGCTAATCGAACCGTTCAAATCCAGCGATCCAAGCGACTCGATCGTGACGTCGGTGGCATCCTTGGATTCCCACGTAAGCTTTGCCGACTCTCCCTTTTTGATCTCCTGCGGAGACACGCTGAGAGTAACCGTTGGCTGCGGCGGCGGTGGCGGAGGCGGCTCAACCTTTGCCGCCACGGGCTTCTTGGCGCAGCCGGCGATGAGAAGCATTGCCGCTGCGAGAGTGAGAACAAATGTAAATAATGGTGCGCGAGACTTCATAAACTTCTCCTTTTTGTGGATCACACAGATCCATTCAGTCGCTTTGTTGGCGCGGAATAACAGCCTAAAGGAGCAACAATTCAGAGATGCTGGATCAGCAGCGTAGGCTACAACTTAAATGCAGCGAACCCGGTAACTCCAAAGTGGTACTTCCCACTCTCGAAGTCGTTCGAAGCTCCTGCACGACGAAGAGCAGCCCGACGAAAAAGGCGCTTGCGCCGATTAGCGCATTGAAGAGCGCCGCCGCACGTTGCGCGCGAAGCGCACTCATCGGTCCATGCACCACGATGTAGGGAACATGCACGACCGGCGTCATCAACAGCGCAAGGATTGTGAGACTCGCGACGATCAGGAGCCCAACAACGATTAGCCGCGAGTTCATGGAGAGAGTATCCCCGGGGTGCCAGCCGAAAATCAATCCAGAGTTTCTGAATTAGGTAACAGGAGTCGTAGGACGTTGGGTGAAGACACTAAGGGCTCGCTAGGCTAAGGTAACCGACAGCACACCGCGATGTGCACATGTCACGGCCAATCGCAAGACCCGAGTCACTGCATCTTGAGTTCCGAAATAGGAGATTCTGGCGAAGTGTCTGAATAAAAAAAGGCGGCCGAAGCCGCCCTTTTTTATTTCGTGAACTGTTGAAGCCTACACGCCACCTTCAGTTCCAGTCGCTTGCTGCGCGCGTCCAACCACATTTTGTGTCTGGTTGCGAACTGCGCTGATGCCTGAGCGCACGCGCTCCTTGCCCTGATCTACCAATTCGCGAGCGCTATCCTGCAGATCGCTCGCGCGCTCCGCCAAATTGTTCCGCGTTTCTTCGCCGCTCAGGGGCGCAAATAGCACACCCAGGCCAACACCAATTCCAAGTCCAATGAGAAAACCTTTCATGCAGTCCTCCAGCTAAAATTGTACGGGGAGTCTCGTTCTAGTCCGGCCGCTACCTTACAGATGCCGCTTGAGTGCTAGAGTTTGCCGCACCACGATTGCAGCAGCTCTCGGTGAATGCCGGGTGCGATTGCTGGCAGCTGAGTTTAGCCTTTGCACTCCGGACACGGGCACTCGCGGCGCAGGAATTCCCAGGAGTAAATGCCGCTGCTGTGGCCGTCGTTCCAGTGAAAGTTGATTGCGTATTTGCCTACGGGAGCGACTTCTAACGGGCGCACAGGCTCCTTATACATGGGCAGAGCGCCTGGTTTGGGTTTCGGCGGCTCCCCGATTCTACGTCCGGAGCCCCCGCGCTCTTCGTTGCAGGTAGCGCATGGGCAGGCGTCGCGCAGCCAGGAAAACGAATAGTGGCTCTTGTGTGAGTCTTTCCACTCGATGTCCATGCCCTTACCGGTGCTTTTTTCCACCTTGACGGACCTTGGATCCGTGGCCGCAACGGGCAGAACGCGCGCTTCTTCAGCCTGAACGCGCCGCACTTCCTCGGCTGGACCGGTCTTAAAGGGCTCGTGAGACATACAGAAAGTATGACATTAGGCGTGCGGAAGCGCCTTGAACTGTGCTCCCAATGCCCTGATTTCGCGCCAAAAGTGCCTTAAAACTGCGCTTTTTATGCGCGAACCGTCACTTCAGGATCCCTCTTTCCGATCCCTCAACGAACTTAACGAGCCGCGCGACGTCGTCACTTAAGTCGCTCTCAGCCTTGAGTTTGGCCAGCGAATCCCCGACATTCATCTTCGAATTGAGCAGCACGCGATAAGCGCGATGGATTTTGCGCAACCGTTCCTTGCTGAATCCTTTGCGCTGAAGACCGACGGAATTCATCCCAAAGGCGTGTACTTCGCGCTTTGCGCTGGTTAACGAGAACGGAAGAACGTCCTGAGTGATGGTAGTGCCGCCGCCAATGTACGAATAAGCGCCGATGCGAACGAACTGATGTACCGGACATAGCGCCCCAACTACCGCATATTCTTCAACCGTTACATGTCCTGCGAGCGTGGCAGCGTTCGCCATGATCACGTTATCGGCGATCACGCAATCATGCGCGATGTGCGTGTACGCCATAATCAGGCAATTACTTCCAACGCGCGTAACGCCGCCGCCACTAGGAGTGCCGCGGTGAATAGTCACGCTCTCGCGAATTACGTTGTTATCGCCGATCTCGAGGCGGGTCTTTTCGCCCTTGAACTTCAGATCCTGAGGTTCTAATCCCAGCGTTGTGAAGGGGAAGACGCGGTTGTTGCTGCCGATTTTTGTTGGTCCGCCCAGCACTACATGCGGGAGAAGTTCGCACTTCTCGCCCATTACAACGTCTTCGCCGACGATGCAAAATGGGCCGATGATGCAGCTATCCGGAACCTCTGCGCGCGGATCGACGATCGCTGTGGGATGAATGCGTGAGCTCACGCCGGGCGGCTCACCAGCTGGCATGTCACGATAGCTTCGCAGGCAAGTTTGCCGTCTACCCAAACGTTGCCTTGCATCCTCACGGCTGTTGCGCGCCATGCCAGAACATCGACTTCGACGCGGAGCTGATCACCCGGCGTGACCGGCTTGCGGAACTTGGCGCGTTCAATGCCGGTGAACACCATGAGTTTCTGGTCGCGATCGGGAATCTCCGTCAGCAACAGCGCCCCACCCGCCTGGGCGATCGCTTCAACAATGAGGACCCCCGGCATGATCGGATAGCCCGGGAAGTGTCCGGCAAAGTGCGGTTCATTTGCCGTGACGTTTTTGATGGCGACGATGCGCTTCTTGCGCTCGATTTCGATCACGCGGTCAATGAGCAGGAATGGATAGCGATGCGGCAAGATCGCCTGGATCTCGGTTATATCCAGCGTCTTCTTTTCCATCGCCGACTGCTCGGGTTCCATCGTCGTCACGCTTGCTTGATCTTCTGCGCTCATGTCTGAAGCACGAAATTATAGTTTCTCGTGCGCACCATTGGCGAATTAAGAGCCGATGTGTAAGCTCAGGGACCATGATTACGGTGGCGGAGGCTCGCAGCCGCGAGCAACAACTCCTGCAAGATCTGAAAGCTCTGGTCGAGATCGAATCTCCCAGCAGCAGCAAGTCGGCCGTCGATCATCTTGCTGATTTCCTCGCCGCCAGGCTGGAACATCTCGGTGGGCATGCCCAAATTCATCGTGTGAGCGATTTCGGTAATCACGTACAAGCCGACTTTGCCGGCATATCGGAAACTAAGCCCATACTTCTCTTAGGCCACACCGACACGGTTTGGGATCTGGGAACTCTCAACCAGATGCCCTTCCGCTTGGCCGACGGTCGAGTATGGGGGCCCGGCGTGCTCGACATGAAGGGTGGCATTGCCATCGCCATGCACGCACTTGGGATGCTGCGCGAACACAACATTCCTCATCCTCCGGTCCGCACGCTGTTTGTCTCTGATGAGGAGGTAGGGAGCCATTCTTCGCGATCGATCACCGAGCGTCTCGCATTGGAATCACAAGCAGTTCTCGTTTTGGAACCGGGACAAGGCCTCGACGGAGCAGTGAAGACCGCACGCAAAGGCGTTGGAGTCTACGAACTTAAGGTCACAGGCGTGGCGGCCCATGCGGGCGTAGAGCCGGGACAAGGTGCGAGTGCGATTCATGAGCTCGCACATCAAATCGAGACTCTAACGTCGTTTATTGATTTCGACCGTGGCCTTACAGTCAACGCAGGTCTAATCAAAGGCGGAACGCGGAGCAACGTCGTGGCAGCGGAAGCCTGGGCTGAGGTCGATGTGCGTGTGAAAACAATGGCCGACGCCAAGCTGATCGACGAGAAAATGCACTCACTCCGTCCTCAGGATTCGCGATGCAAGGTGGAGGTAAGCGGCGGCATCAACCGTCCACCGATGGAGCGGAGCGAGAGGGGCGTGATGCTGTATCGCAGGGCAGCACGCGTGGGTGAGTCCTTGGGATTGAAGATCGACGAGCAATCCACCGGCGGCGGATCCGACGGGAATTTCACAGCCGCGCTCGGAGTTCCTACTCTTGACGGCCTCGGAGCTGTCGGCGAGGGTGCCCATGCCGTGCACGAGTCCATTCTGGTAGAGCACATCGCGCCGAGGGTAGCCCTGCTGGCGGGTTTGATTGCTTCGCTCTAGGCGCGGGCGATGCTTTTTGACGTGGGTTGATTAACGTCCTATCATCAACAGATAGGGCATCCTATTGGGGGTTTGTTTATGTTTGGCGGAAAACTAGGAATACCCGAGCTTCTGCTTCTGCTCGGCATTGCACTTCTGATCTTCGGACCGGGCAAGCTGGCCGATTTCGGCAAAGGTCTTGGCGAAGGCATCAAGAATTTCAAGAGCGCGGTGAAAGACGGTGAGCAAGGGACCGACGAGAAAAAGCAGTAACTGCTCCCGGATTGTCTCTCCCCTTTTTTGCTTCCACCTTCCTCGGACCAGATCACGACGCCCTTTGATCCTCTAGCACTTGCGGAGCATTCTCTCGCAGCATTCGATAGACCAGCGGAACCGGCAAACCTACAACATTGAAATAGCAACCTTCGATGCGCGGAATCCAGCGTGAAGCAACGCCTTGAATCGCGTAGGCGCCTGCTTTGTCCATGGGTTCGCCAGTGGCAACGTAGTCTTCAATTTCCTGATCGCTGATCTGCTCCATCTGAACCACTGTGGTTTCCGATGCATCCCTGGATTGCCAGTCACCGTTGTTATCTTTCCACGTCAGACAAACGCCAGTGATCACGTAGTGGCTCCGGCCGCGGAGCGTTCGCAGCATTTGCGCAGCATCGCGTGCATCTCGAGGCTTGCCTAACGGACTTCCGCTGATCAAGTCGAGGACCACTTCAGTATCCGCTGCAAGAATCACGGCATCAGAATCGACACGACCTGCGACGGCTTCGGCCTTCTCCCGCGCAAGTCTGCGCACACAGGCCTCTGGAGTTTCTCCGGCCCGATGGTGTTCGGGAACATTTGCTGGATGCACCGAAAAAGGAATGCCCGCGTTTCTCAGAAGTTCCTGGCGCCGAGGTGAGGCTGAGGCAAGAATGAGCATCCGTTTGTTAGTTATCCCGAAACGGCATACGGCGGAACAATGAATTTTCCGGCTCAGGGAAAAACGCAGGGAATTTTTCCCGAGGAAAAAATTCTTTTTCGGCAGACCCGCACGAATACAGCAGAATACGAAAGCACCAGGGAAATCGCAGGGAAGTAGCAGGGAATTCGCGTTCATGCTGGCTCAGGCAGAGAGGTGTCGTTCTTCGCTGGCTTAAGAGCCGCCTGTCGGTCGATTGCCAAACTCCCATACCCTTCCTCTTTGCTACGACGCAATGGGCGACAGTGTCAATCGTTTTGTTCTTCATTCGGGCAGATAACAACAAACCTTGCCTGCAGCCGCTCTAGCCTCGCCGGGAGAACTGGAAGATAGGGACAGGACGCTGTGGCTTAATGCGAGCCAGTGATACATTTTTTGTATCGCCAGTGGTCCAAGCTGAATCGCTAGCAGCGAAAGCAAGATCATGCCTGAATTTTCCATTGACTCTCTGCTGCAGACTCAGACTGTTTCGGTCCGGGACGTGTACTGCCAGGGCACCTGCCGGCACCAAAGCGCAGAAGAGTGGGCCACATCTACGCATCTGGTGTTCCCGTACCGCGGCGTCTATGTGCGGCATCTGGGGCATGACCAGGCCGTTGCCGAGGCCAATCAAGTGCTGTTTTTCAATGTTGCCGAGAGCTATCGGGTCAGCCACCCCGTTGCTGGCGGCGATGCCAGCCTGACGCTGGTAATCAGCGAGCCGCTGCTACACGAAATCGCGCCACGGACTCTTCTATACGACGGCGCAGCATTGGGGTTTCGGCACCAGGGTCTGCGGATTGACGCGCGGACACAAGCGCTTGTGGCCATGCTGCGGCACAGCCTGCGCCAGAAGATCGCGGAGCCCTTGGAAGCCGAGAGCCTTGCCTTGACCTTGGTGCAACGGGCGCTAGGGCCGCGCACGACCCACGCGGCAGCCGCCACCGTTGGACGCCGGCGACTGGTAGACCGGGCCAAGCTGGTGTTAACGAGCGATCTAGCCCGGCGCTGGAGCTTGGCCGAAATCGCCGCCGAGGTGCACTGCTCCCCGGTCTATCTCACGCAGGTCTTCCAGCAAGTGGAAGGTATGCCCTTGTATCGCTACCAGCTGCGGTTACGCCTTGCGCGAGCGCTGGATCTACTCGCGCAGTATGACGACCTCACCAGCCTAAGCCTGGAGCTCGGCTTCTCCAGCCACAGCCATTTCAGCGCCGCTTTTCGCGAGGCTTACGGCCGCTCACCCTCAGAGTTCAGGCAGTCTGCCCTGCATCGTTAAGAGCCTTGCTTATTCATAGGCTTGTCTATTTAAGTCAGCCCCAGGCCTGATCTCTCCGGCATCTCTCGCCGTTCTATACTGAAATCACAATGGCGACTGTTTTTAAACGCGTTCTTTTGAAGCTGTCTGGAGAGGCCTTGGCCGCCGGCCAGGGATTCGGGGTCGATGTCACGCGTGTGCACGAAATTGCCGCGGAAATTGCTGATGTTCATTCCCTCCGCGTTCAACTAGCCATTGTGGTAGGGGGCGGCAACTTTTTTCGCGGAGTCGCCGAGCAGGCCCGCGATATGGACCGCGTCTCAGCCGATCACATGGGCATGCTGGCGACCATGATCAACGCCCTTGCCCTACAGGACGCGTTGGAGAAGCAAAATATCCACACCCGCGTGATGTCTGCGATTGAAATGAACCAGGTTGCTGAACCGTTCATCCGTCGACGGGCGATACGCCATCTGGAGAAAGATCGCGTTGTAATCTTCGGAGCAGGAACGGGAAATCCGTATTTCTCGACCGATACCGCCGCCTCGCTGCGCGCGATGGAGGTCAAAGCAGACGTGATTCTCAAGGCGACCAAGGTTGATGGCATATATGACGCCGATCCATTCCTGGTAAAGGATGCAACGATGTTCCAGCAGATCACGTACATGGAGATAATCAAACGCGGCCTGAAGGTGATGGATACGACGGCGATTAGCCTGTGCAAAGACAACAATCTCCCGATGATCATCTTCAACTTGAATAAGCACGGAAACATCCGTCGCGTGATCACAGGCGAAAAGGTGGGATCGCTAGTCTGCGCGTGAAGCCCATGCTGTCGAGAACAACGGACGCCGAAAGTATTTTTCTTCGCCACTGTAAGTAGCTGACCTGCATCGGCCGGGTATACCCCAGGGTATTTCTGGGCATTGCGGAAAATAAATGCTGGCCTCAAGTCGCTTCCCTTCCTCACCTCCGGTTACGTTGTTGTGGAAAATGCTGCAGGGTCCGGGCTTGGAGCGCTTCGAGCTACTCCAGGATGCTGAGCGATGGGTTCTCCGCGGCACGATCCTCCATCTTCACGACAACCGGCCGCTGGAAGTCCGATATTCGATCGAGTGCGATTCGGGATGGCACACAGTGAATGCCGGGATCGCAGTTCGCGATAGTAATCGCGAGCGCAGCCTGGCCATCGAGACTGACGGTGGCCGCTGGATCGCGAACGGAGATCCTCAGCGGCAGGTGGATGGCTGCATTGACATCGATTTAGGATGGAGTCCCTCCACGAATACTCTTCCGATTCGCAGGCTCAATCTTAAGAATGGAACCACCAGCGGTCCCTTGATCGCTGCCTGGGTCAAATTTCCCGAATTAGTATTGGAGCCCCTGCCGCAGGGCTATCAGCGAGTGGCTGAGCGTGCTTATCGTTACAGCAGTCGTGGAGGAACATTCGCCGCCAATCTCACGGTCGATGAGCATGGGCTCGTAGAAGAATATGAAGGCTTCTGGAAGCGGGTGATTCTAGCTGACTCGCATTAGTGGAGACGCAGTCTGCTGCAGGGCTGTCCAAATTAGTCTTAAGGGAAGGGCACCGGCTTCAGCCGTGCCGTTTGAAGTCTCGGATTGATCAGGCTTTAGCCGCTAGGGTTTCTGTTTCTCGATTTAGCTACTAGGTTTCGGGCAACCGATCTAAGGTTTTCGGTCACGAAGCGGAATCCACCGCAGCGGCTAAAGCCGGATCGATCATGGATTCCGTCTCGGCACGGCTGAAGCCGATGCCCCTCCCTAAATCGCTAGATTCCTAATTTGGACAAGCCTGCAGCCTGCTGCGTCTCTATAACACAAGCCAAATCTCACGCCCGGGCTGCCCCAGCTCTGGTAAGTCCAAAGGCTGCACGAATACTGGTTCGGCTTAGATATGCAATCATCCACGCGAGCAGCCCAAAACGCAGGAGCCCCAGGACGACCAGGGTGATCGGAAGGTAGCGAAACATGTGGGAAAACAATCCGACGTCGAGAACGAACGAGAACAGCGCGAATCCATAGCTGACGAACCAGGCCCATCGTTGCAGTTTCTGCAACGCGATGCCTATCCAGCAGCAGAGCACCGCCATAACGAGAAAGTACGCAGTCACGACTCCCGGTACATCAAGCAGCAACGCCGGGCCCAAAGAGGCGGATGGCGTAGCTTCCTCAATAAAGGAGATGAGCAAGGCACGAGCGAAGAGCCATCCGAATAGGGAGATGGTATAGGCGCCGAAGCCGAGGAAGTACAGAGTCGCAATTACGTTCACGCCAACCGGTCGTTTCACGATTAGGGCTGTGCCTCCTCGACAGAAATAATCTTAGGGTCTCTGCGAAATTTCTTGTAATCGCTGAACTGAGCCTCCACTTCGAGCCGCATCGTTTTCACCAGGGCGATCCGCGCGTCGAAGCTGATGTGCGCGTGTTGCGGGAGCCAGGCTTCGTTGTTCACGAAGGTTTGCTCGAGTTCGATATGGGAACCCGGATGCAAGCGCAACAGAAATCCTCCCCAGGTGATAGTGTCGATCACCTCCGCTTCGAGCCTGAGCCATTGGAAATCCTCTTTGCCGATCCACAGCTTCGGACGCAACTTCGGCAATACTCGCGCCGCATTCAACTTTGGCCGAAAAGCTTGGCGAGGCTCTCCGAGTAGCACGTATGCAGATCGCCCGTTTAGTGTCTCTTCGCCGAGAATGCGGAAATCGTACGCCTCCGGGACTTCCAAAAGAAATGAATGTTCTTCGTGATGGCGCTTTTCGAAATCGGCCAAGCGCTTGTCACGATCGCCAGGCGACTCCTGCCGGCGCTTGTCCATCGTGTCGTTGAGCTTTTTCTCAACCTTGCGAGCCTCAGAATCGGACAGCGGCTGATCGTTGCGCTTGATCAGGTGAGCGTAGGGCTGGCCATAAAGGAAGATGATCTCTTCGGTTTCAGATTTCGCGGACTTGACGCTGCCGTTGGAGTTCAACTCACGCTGCTCGATGCGCTGCACAAAGGTGTAGTTTGTTTCCTTTTTCCAATTGTTGAGGTCGTGTTCCATGGCACGACGAACGATCTCTTTTGGGGAAGGAACAGAAACCGAAGCCTGAAGAGCTTGCTTATTCTGGTCCTGCGACAGGGCGACGCCGACTAGTACCAGAGTGAGAGTGGTGATTATGGACGCGGGCGGGTTCAGCTTTGCGTTCGAAGGTTCCCGAATAGTTAGCAAGAGAGAGCTCAGTCGAGGCTTACTGAATCATACCTTTTGGCGAAGTGCCGACGCGAAGATTACCGATCCTGGCTTGAACTTGCGCGTTAGAATCACATTCGAATTCCCGCATTCGCAAGGCAAGCTTCGATGGCGGCCGGGCCACGAACTCCGAGTTACCTTCGGCTCCTCCTAATTTTCTTAGCGACGCCAAAGGCGAGACGCCGACCATCACGCCCAGGAGCGGCATCTTCTCCGTCGAGTGGCCTGCGACGGAGAGCGTGTCAAATCACTTGCTGTTCAGCAGCTCCGGCGAGTTGTTCCGGACGTTACCGATCACACCAGCTTCAATCCGTGGATGCAAGTGCGGCTATTTGTTGGCGGTCTGATTTGGCAGCTCTGCTCGGCGCTTTATCTTGTGCTGGATCTGCTCTTCGGACAGGATGGGTGCGAAGTCTTCCATCTCAAAGACCTGGCGGATTTCGACTTTCGTAGTCGCCGGCGCTGCAGTTGGGGCCACGCTTGACCCACTCGATGGCCTCTTCGAGGGACTTGACCTGCAAGATCGAGAAGCCAGCGACGAGCTCCTTGGCCTCGGTGAAGGGGCCGTCGACGACGGTACGAGACTTGCCAGAGAATTTGACGCGTGCGCCTTTGGAGCTGGGATGGAGGCCATCGAGGGCGAGCAGGACGCCAGCCTTGATGAGTTCTTCGTTGTACTTGCCCATCTCGGCCATGAGCTGTGGATCGGGGAGGGCGCCTTCTTTTTCTGACTCTGCGGTTGCTTTGACGATGACCATGAATCGCATTGCGAAATCTCCTTTGGGTTGAGCGATGGTTGGGTGGCTTGTTTTCGAGTTTAGCTATTTGTTGGCTAACCGGTGAACTCACATTGAGAGCGCAGTTGGATCGCTGTTGGTCGCTTTCGTACTGGCTCTCTGCTGATACGTCGAACCGGGTGTAGCCCGAATCGACATGAGAACGGAATTTAATTTATTTTTTCGGGGAGACGCAAGGATGGTCTAAATTACGGATTTTATTGAGGCAGGTTGAGCATGTGGTTTAGTTCTTCGCGGTTGGGGCCGTGGCCTGAACTGTCCGAACTCTTCGGCCAACTTCTGCATGAGGTAGCCACTCTGTCGCATCCCGATTGGTTGAGGCATCACTAGACATCCGTCATAACCCCCCAAAAAAGCTGCTTTATCAAAGTTAGTTTATTAGCGTTCGAGAAGCACCGGTAACCGCAGCCACCAGAGCCACGATTAAAACAAGAGAAAGGGGACGGTTACAGGTGAAGACGCAAGCTTGCGCGTGACAGATCGCCACCGGGCAGGCCGGACTCAACGCAATTCCCCAGTTAGAGCCAAGAACGCCACAGGAATCGGCCAAAGCCCACCCGTTTAGGACCAGGCACTGCTTCGCTCCGCGCTCTAATGACTGAATTGCGAGGTGAAGCGATGACAACAGATGTTAAGACAATCATTGTCGGAGGTGGACAGGCTGGGCTTTCGGTCAGCTATTACCTGACGCAGCAAGGACGTCCGCACGTCGTGTTGGAACAGGCGCCGGCGGCGGCCAACGTCTGGCGCAATCGGCGCTGGGATTCGTTCACTCTGAATACGCCGAATTGGCAATCGGCTTTGCCGGGAGCGGAGCGTCCGGGCAGTGATCCCGATGGCTTTCTCTCGCGCGAGGAAATCGTTGCGTATTTCGAAGACTACGTGAAGCGATTCCGCCTGCCTGTGGGCTACGGCATACGGGTCAACTCGGTCGAGCAGGACCAAACTGGGAACGGCTTCGTGGTACGTACGAGCGCCGGCAGTTTCGCGGCCGACAACGTGGTGATGGCGACGGGTCTGCATCAGTTCCCCCGCATACCGCCGTTCAGCCGTCATTTTCCGGCATCGATCAGGCAGATGCACTCCGACCACTACCGCAATCCGCAGTCGTTGCCTGTGGGTTCGGTGCTGGTAGTGGGAAGCGCTCAATCGGGCGCACAGATCGCTGAAGAATTGAATCAGGCGGGCAGAAAGGTGTACCTCTCCACCTGCAGCGTGGGACGCACACCGCGCCGCTATCGCGGCAAAGATGCGAACTGGTGGCTCCATCAAATGGGTGTCTACAGACGCACTGTGGATCAACTGCCGTCGCCAAAGGCGAAGTTTGGCGGCTGGCCGCACATTTCAGGGCAAAACGGCGGTCACACTTTGAGCCTTCACCAATTTGCGCGTGACGGCATGGTGCTGCTGGGGCGTGCGCAAGGCGTGCATGGCGAGCACCTGATTCTCTCTCCAGATCTGAAAGAGAACCTGGCAATGGCCGACAAGTTCGAAGCCGACTTCGTGAAGCGCGTCGATGAGTTCATCGCGGCGAACCATATCGACGCGCCGCGAGAGACTCTGCCTGTACTTCGAGACGGATATGAGTCGGGCGATCCCGCCGAACTCAATGTGCGCAAAGCGGACATCACGACCGTGATCTGGGCGACGGGCTACAAGTTCGATTTCTCCATGGTGCGCTTTCCCGTTTTGGATAGCGATGGATACCCGATCCAGAAACGCGGCGTCACTGCTTTTCCAGGCCTCTACTTCGTAGGATTACCCTGGCTTCACAATGCCAAATCGGGATCGCTGTTCGGGCTGGAAGAGGATGCAGGACACGTTGCCGCCGCGATCGTCCATCGCACCAGCCGTGCAACCTCGGAGAGCGCAGGAGTTTCCGCCCAGGATGAAGATGAAAAGGTCAAAGGCGGGAACTCGGCGGCCGAAACAAACTATCGCGTCGCGAACTCCTCCTGGTAGGCGGGATAGTCGGTATAGCCTTCGTCGTCGCCGCCGTAGAACGTTCGCTTGTCGGCAACGGCGAGTGGCCAGTTGTTTTTCAGGCGTGCGGGCAGATCCGGATTCGAGATGAAGAGAGTTCCGAAGCCGAACAGGTCGGCAACGTCTTCTTCGAGTAGCTGCTCGGCGATCGTCTTGTTGAGGTCGCCGGTGAGAATGATCGTCTGACCAAACGTTTTGCGGAGCTTGGTGAGAAAGTTGTCGGGCACCACGGGCGCCGGATCGAGTTGGCTTCCGCGCACAACATGGATGTAAACCCCGTGGCGCTTCTTCAGCTCCTCTGCCAGGTAGAGAAATGTCTCCTCGACCTTGGGATCGGGCTTCATGTCGTTGAAGCTGCCGTACGGCGCGATGCGCACTCCAACGCGCCTCGCGTCCAGTACATTCGCGACTACATCGAACGCTTCCAGCAGGAGTCGCGTCCGGCTCTCCTTCGACTGCGGGCCATACTCGTCGGTACGTTCGTTGATGACTGAGTTCAAGAATTGGTCGAAGAGGT
The DNA here is from genome assembly GCA_035567895.1 of Terriglobales bacterium. Taxonomy (NCBI): domain Bacteria; kingdom Pseudomonadati; phylum Acidobacteriota; class Terriglobia; order Terriglobales; species Terriglobales bacterium. Next base: position 15,075 of record DATMPC010000046.1, read on the forward strand.
ATCCGTTGGCTCCGTGGATTTCGACTCCATCGAATCCGGCAGCCTTTACGTTGTGTGCGGCACGCTCGAAGTCGTCGATGATCTGCCTGAGCTCCTCTTTCGTGGCGATGCGCGGCTTGCTTACGGGAACATTCGCCGGCTTGCCCTGCTGATCGAGAGCGAACGAAAGACTCCCCTGAGCCGCCTTCTCGGTGGAACTCACAGGAGCCTGCCCATCCGGCTGGAGCGTGTTGTGAGAGATGCGTCCCACGTGCCACATCTGCAGAAAGATTTTGCCGTCGGCATGGTGTACCGCGTCAACAACCCGCTTCCAGCCTGCTGTCTGCAACGGAGTGTAGATGCCGGGAGTCCACAGGTAGCCCTGACCTTGCTGTGAAACCTGAGTGGCTTCGCTCACAATGAGCCCCGCACTGGCGCGCTGCCGGTAGTACTCCGCATTCAATTCGCGCGGCGCTTCACCCTTCCCGGAACGGGAGCGAGTCAAAGGCGCCATGATGATGCGGTTCTTAAGCATGATCGGACCGAGCTGGTAGGGGTCGAATAGCGATTTCATATCTCTTCCACTACTTGGATTCTACGAGCCCGGGATTCGATGCGCGGAGGCAAGCTGTTCGCGTTTGGCGTTGGCGTGCCGGGAGAGCATAACTGAGACCGGGCAGCGCTGAATCATAACGATGCGTTGCTAACCACGGCGCTTTCCGTCCTTTCGACTAGGCTTGTCTTTCAATTCTTCAGCCTTTTCGACAACCTTGTCCGCTGTCTCCTGTACTTTATCGATCTGCTTCTTGGTTTTTAAAGACTGCTTCGCTAACTGGTCGGTTTGCTGCTTGAGACGATCTATCGAGGCTGGTTTTATCTCTGTCACATCGTTCCGCCCTCAAACGCGGCGTCACAGAGCATGACACGAAGCACTGGAGAATGCGAGTCTCGGCAAGTAAATCAAAAAAGCAGGCCGCCCGCCGCAACCTGCAGTCCCTATTTAGGAACGAGGAAATTCAGACCGCGGTCTTCATTCGCCTTAACGGTTTGGTCGAGGTCGACATCTGCCAACAGTACTTTCGTAGCACGCGTGTTTGACAGCAGCCAAAGCGTGGATCCCACAATCGCATAGCTCTGGACTTCGGACCGACGACCGTCGCGGTAAACGATCACCGTAGCCGGCTCGTTCGTCGGCTGGCTCGCCACTGAACTGGGCGGAGCTGGTGGACGACGTTGTTCCTCGAGCGTCGAGCGCAACGAATCGTTCTCACTGCGGAGCTGTTGCATCTCGGAATCGAGCTGATTCACCTGGCTGCTGAGATCGGCGTAATAGCTGGTGCTTGCAGCAGGGTCGTTTGCGTACGAGTTGGATGAATAGTAGGGATACCCGTAATCACCATAATAAGGCGACCCATAAGCCCCATACCCATAAGCCCCATAGTAAGGAACCGCGAATACGAAAGAGCTTCGATGGTGAAAATGATGAAAACCATCATGAAAACCATCATGGAAGCGGCCGTCGAAGAAGCGACCGTCGAAACCGCGCGACCTGAAGAATGGTCCACGGTTGACGTGGCCAAAGGTAACGACACTCCGCCGCTGCGGGGCGAACGCCGGCTGCGGGCGAGCCATTATGGCGGGTCGCGGAGCAAAAAATTGCCGCTGCGGCGCCCGGGCAAAGCCCATCGGAGGCGCGCTGCGACCCATCCCAACTCTGCCCCCAGAGAAGCCGTGCATACCACGCTGCGCGTACACAGGAGCACCCAAAGCCAGAATCAAAGCCGCCGCTATTGCCGCCCGCGACATGCTTTCATTCTACGCCCGGCGGTCCAGCCTAGATCGCTCTAGCCTCATTTCTGTTGGGCCAGAAAGGCCCCCGAGATCGCTATGAGGACCGCAGCACTCCGTCAGTTTTCCAATTCACTGTTCATTCACTGATCAGAGGGCTAACAGTGAATTAACAGTGAATTAACAGCGAATTTATCAGTGAAAATAACAGTGAATTTCTTCCACCGCATAAGACCCGCATGAACACTGGGGAAGTCCGAGAGAGGCAGGGAACTTGCAGTGAATCAACAGGGACTGCAATCGAAACGACCCGCGCAGTGTCATCGCCATCCGCGACGGGGTCCCCGGCAAGCGCCGATGTTGCGGTTGCTGGAGTGTAGGCTGATCTCTCCCACACCATTCTCCTCTCTCGTTGGTACCCCGATTGTGAGCCGCGCGTCAAGAGTTGTACCGTCGCTCGCTGTGGAAATCGGTCTTGCCCTTGGCCGTTTGGATTCTTGAGTACTGAGTAGCCCTCCCGCTCTGGGCCGCAGCTCTCCAGCAGCGCCATCAGGCATCCCAGACTCTGGAGGACAACGAATGACTGAAATCAAAGACACTGTTTCCAAATTGATCGAGAGTTGCAAAGATGGCCAAGAAGGCTATCGGCAGGCAGCCGAGAAGGCCCAGAAACCAGAGTACAAGAGCTTTTTCGAGCAGCAATCGAATGAGCGAGGACGTTTCGCGACTGAGCTGCAGCCCTTCCTGGGTGACAAAGAAAAGGACTCCGGCTCCGTCAGCGGCGCACTTCACCGCACCTGGATCGATCTCAAGGGCAAACTAGGAGCCGGCGACGCAGCCATCCTCAGCTCTGTCGAGCAAGGAGAAGACAGCGCCAAGCAGACCTATGAGGACGCTCTGAAGGCATCGCCACCGGCTGAATTGGTGGCCATTATCCGGCGTCAGTACGGAAGCGTGAAGAACGCACACGACCGAGTAAAAAGCTGGCGCGACAGCGAGAAAGCGGCATAGCGCCACAAACCGAAAAAACAGGAGCGGCTCGAAAGGGCCGCTTCTTTTTTGCGCGATGTATTTTCCCGGTTTGGAAACGATGACCACTCACTCCGATCAACTGCCGCACGGGTGCGGGTGCCCCACTCATCGCGGTGTTCGATGAGTGGGTAAGCTTCTCCTTGGGACTATCCAAGCTTATAGCGTCCTCATGTAAGCCAAGAGGTCGTTGAGTTCACTACGACTAAGCCTTTTGCGGAATGGAGGCATGTTGCCTTTCCCATCACGAATGATGCGGCGGGTTTCAGATTCATCGTGTTTGCCCTCACTCAGATAACCAAAAAGAGATGGGGCGAAATCCTGAGTCGTCCCGCCGTGATGACAGCCAAAGCAATATTTCTTGTAGACAATCGCTCCAGCGTCAGGCGAACCACGATGACAGCCTCCCAGAGCAATACAGGCAGTGCATATAAGAAACCGCACACGGGATCTCACCGAGTTCTATTTCGCTTCCGGCAACAAACCGTAGACATCCACTTCCTTTTTGGCGCCAACATACACTCGCCCATTGGCCACGATGGGAATATTAAATCGTAGAGTCATACCTCCGCGGTCCCGCGCGGAGTTCTGTTCGGAGTTGTAAAGTTCGTGCGCGATATTGGCAGCCTCATAGGCGTGCAACACGAACGGACGATCGCGAGAACGCCATCCCTTTGACTCAAGCACCCACACAATGCCGTCGCGATTCCCATTCGCGGAAACCGTCGGCGTGGCTCCAGGATCGATGAACCAGTTTCCTCCGGCAGTTGCGCGAAGCGTAAGACGGCCGTTCTTCAGCTCGTAATCGCGCAGCCAATCCTTGCTCACTAGCTGATAGATGTGATGGTTCCAGTAAGCGACCGCGCCAAATGCCGCGTCGTGGAGCGGCAGGGTTTGCACAGCGTGTTGATCGTTCAGGGGCTGGTATTGGCCCATGTGGTCCCGATCGATCACATACAGTGTGGCTCCCTTGCCCGCAATCACCAGAAGATGGCGATGGGGAGCAGCCTCATCGGGCAGCAGCACCGGACCTCCAGAGCCAAGGTCGCTGTCGTGTGCGTTCAGCTCCTGTTCGTTCGATGGTGTGAAGTAATCGGCGACGCTGAGCAATCCCTGGTTGAGTTGCAGCTTTAGGACGGTATCGCCGTAATCCGCTCTGCCTATGGTTGCGTCGAAACGACCATTGCCGGTCGCCACGTAAACATTCCCATTTTCGTCGGCGGCAGGCCCGGTGTCCCCTGCCCATATGCCACTGTCGTCAGCATTGGGAGATACGTTCAACGATCCTGTTTGCTTTAGACTGCCGGCATCGTAGGCCAACACCCAACCGTGGTACCACCCCACATCGCACGAAGATCCCCAACTTACATACACGGTGCTGTTGATCAGCAGTAGCGCAGCGCGCGGATTTTCTACCAATGGATCAAAGTCGATGATCCCATTCTTTGCACCGCTCCCCCGTCCAAGGGCTCTTGCGTTGATTACGACCGGCCCGCCGAACTTTTCCACGCCGGTAGTAATCGCCAGGGCGTGCAGCTTTTGCACAAAAAGGTCGTCCGAGAATAAGCCTCGACTCTCTTTCGTGCGTGCCAGCACATACAGGGTTCCCGTATTGGGATCGATGACCGGCGTGGAGGTGATGCCTATCTCCGGAGTAATAAATGGGCACTGCACGTCGCTGGCTGAAACCGTTTTGACGCGATTCGAAAGAAGGCTGACCTTCCACAACGGCTCAGCCGAGGCCACATCGGCATCGAAGGCGTAAACGCTGTCATGCTCGGTGACGACGAACAGAATGTTGTGCTTGCCTTTGCCCGGTATGTCGACTCCAGAAAAATAAAGCGGCTGCGCGTAAACATCGCCGTCTACTTTCAACGAAAATAGCTTGCCGAAATGGGCTGCGTTTACCACGGTTGGTGTGAGCTGCGTCTCGTGCAGATTAGCTCCAGTTCGGGCAGAGTCATACTGCGCGGTGGTCATCTGGGCGAGCTGAGCCATGCAAGTTCCGGCGATCAGCAGGTCAAGGACGATGGTGAGGATTTTCATGCCGATTTGGTGAGTCCCTTTGTAACAGAACCCACACCCGGCGAATTTGTGCCCGCAGAATTGTGTCCTGTATGGGTCATAAAAACCATAGAAACCAAGGTGGCGGAGGGAGTTAACGTGCAACGGCCGTTTGTGGCACCCGCGTCATTCTGAAGCGCACCTTCAAAACACGAAGGGTGCGGCTCGCCTTTTCCAGCCGCAATCCAGCTCTCATTCAACGTTGCCGCTCGCGAGCCGGGCAATCTCACTGCGCTTCTCCGACCATCTAAGTCCTCAACCACGAGGACCAAAATCCGGCGCTAGCCGGTTTTTCTGGAGGAGGCCCCAAAATGAAACATCTACTCGCTATCTCTGCTCTGCTGCTGTGTCTTGGCAGCGCGGCTGTGGCACGACCGGTGATGCACGATCCTTATGAACCGCAAAACTGGCACGCAACCCTTTCCGCCGGTGACCAAGGTGACTTCGACAAGTACTACGCGAAATGGGTGGACGCAACGCGCAAGAACGACCGCGAAGACATCTCCGAGAACACGCGCAAAATGCAGGACATCATGACACGCAACAACATTCCTGCCGACGTGTCGTTCGAGCAGGTTGCGTCCGCGTCTGCAGTTCCCAATACGGCATACGGGGCTCCCGTATCGTGGCAGGGAAAGCTCTCGGCGGAGGATCAGAAAGAGTTCGACAAGTACTATGCGAAATGGGTGAGCGCAACCCGCAAGAACGACCAGGAGGATATCTCTGAGAATGCGCGCAAGATGCAGGACATCATGTCCCGCTACAACGTTCCGTCCAGCGTGCCGTTTGCGCAGGTAGCCAGCGGCGGCTCCGCGGCAGCCTATCCGAACGCGGCCTATCCGAATCCCGCTTATACGCCCAGCGCGGGACAACGGCTTTCTTCGGAAGATCAGAAGCAATTCGACAAGGCCTACAAGAAGTGGCTGGAATCTCGCCACAAGAAACACACCGAAGATATGGAAGAGAGTTCGCGCAAAATGCAGGACATCATGGCGCGGTACAACATTCCCGCAAATGTGTCCTTCGATCAGATCGCATCGCCAGGAATTTATCGGTAGGTTGTTGCAGTCAGTTCCAAATTGGGTTTAGGGCACGGTGGCGCGAACCGTGCCCGTCCCTAAACCTCAGGCGTGAGCTCGCCGGGCCGAGATCAGTACCCGCGACGGTAGCCGCTGGGTGAGTCTGGGAGTCAGTACCGTCCGTGATCGGGGATGGGTAAGTCCGGGAGTCAGTACCGTTCGCGGCAGCGAATGGGTGAGTCAGCCTCGTCTGATACACTGCGTGACCTATGCCGGACATCCCGCTGGCATATCTGATTACGTTCCGATGCTACGGTACCTGGCTTCACGGCGATGAGCGGGGCTCTATCGACCGGCATCAGAATCAATATCAGTCTCCTTATATAGTTCCCAATCCGAACTGGCACACATACAACCTCCGTCGCCTAAATGGTCAGGGCGGAGAGATACCTGAGTTTGACAGCCCACCCATCCGCTACCGCGGACGGTACTGACTCCCTCGTCTTTAAATCTGTGTAAGTTTGTTCGATCTGCAGCGTACTGCTTTATGGACGCCAAGAGAAAGAATGCGAAAGGATCGCAGCCGCGCGAGGGCAAAGCCACGCAAATGGAGGGGCCGGAGCTGGCGAGCGTGATAGAGCGTGCACAAGGCCATGATGCTGAGGCGCTGGGGGAGCTCTATCGCCTGTACGTCCGACGCGTATTCGGCTTGTGCCGTTACATGCTGGACTCACGGGAGAGCGCAGAAGATGCCACCAGCGAAGTCTTCCTCAAACTGCAGCGCTCAATCGAGAGCTACAACGGGTCCATACCGTTCCCCAGGTGGCTGCTGCGGGTGGCCGGCAATCAATGCATTGACGCTTTGCGGCGCCGGAAGCGTGGATTGCAGCAGATTGTAGAAGTTGAAGAAGGAGTCGCGGTCATCGAGCCAGCCACCTCGGAGCCGTCGCCGCTGGGTGCAGTCCTCAGCACGGAAGAGAGGGCGCAGGTGCGGGATGCCATTGCACGCCTGCCGGAAAACTATCGCGTGCCGCTGGTCCTGCGCTATTACGGCGAATTGAGCTATGACGAAATCGCGCAGCAGTTGGGCCTGCATAAGAACTACGTGGCCGGGTTGATATTTCGGGCCAAGCAGGAGCTGCGCCGGAAGCTGGGCCGCAGGAGCAAGTGATCATGGAATGTTATTCGGAACAGATCATCTCTCTCTTCGTGGACGGTGAACTGGAGGTGGAGGAGGCGCAGCGCCTGCGAGACCATCTCGCCACCTGCCGGCGTTGCGGGCAATTGTTGGACGCATTGCGCGCTGAGAACCGTGTTCTGAGCGAAAGCCTGCAAGAGCTTCCGGAAGAAGCAGCCAGCCCGGCGAGCTTCCCCCGTTCGCCGTGGTCTTTGTCCTGGCGTGACGTAGCGATCGTAGCCGCGCTGCTGGCGCTAGGTTCGAAGGTTGCCGTTTGGATCGACAAGGTGAGTATTCCGCAAGCGCTGGAGTGGTTGAATCCCTTCAGCTTAAGCGGCGGCACCAACCTGTTCTTCAACCTTTCTTATTACTTTGCGCACGGAGGTACTGCCATGCTGGGTGATTATGCTGCTGTCGTTGGGGAGAGGTTTTTGCTGTTGCTGTTGGTGGGCGGCGCATTGCTGCTGGGACGCCGATGGTGGCTGCACCAACCCGGCCTGCGCCTGCTGATCGTGCTGCTTGCGTTGTCGTTGCCTGGCTTTGCCCTGGAGCGGCGTCACACGGACCTCGTCACGGTAGCGGCGAACGAAACTATTGACGACACCCTTTTGGCCTCCGGCAATATCATGCGCGTGGATGGCGTTGTGAATGGGGACTTGCTGGCTTTTGGCGGATCTCTTGAAGTGCGCGGCACGGTCAAGGGCGACTTGGTGAGTTTTACCAAGAGAACTGTGGTGAGCGGAACGGTGGAAGGCAACATTTACGACTTTTCGCATTCGCTCGACCTGGACGGGCAATTGCGCCACAACATGTATGCGCTGGTGCAATCCTTGCGTGTGAATGACGGAGGGCATGTGGGCGGCGGTATGGTGGTTGGCGCCGGCGACGTGAGCCTCGAGGGCGAGGTGAATCGCAGTGCGACCATGTTCGCGGGCAATCTCGATGTGAGCGGCAACGTCGGCCGCGAATTGTCCATGGCCGGGGATAACCTTACCCTGACTAACACCTCCAGAATCGGCGGTAACCTGAGCGCTCGCGTGCGCGACCTGAAAAACGTACACATCGCCGACGGCGCAACCATTGTGGGAACGCGTGATATCCAGTTGCGCGTAAGGCAGAGCCCTTTCACGCGCCCCAGATTCTACTTCTACCACGCTGTCTGGCTCGCTGCCGCCATGCTGGTGGCATGGTTGGGCCTGGTTCTGTTTCCCGGCTTCTTCCAGGCCAGCACACACGCAGTGGCCTCAGGCTGGCGCAGCCTCGGGCTTGGAGTTGGAGTTCTGGCCGGCGTGCCCGTGGCTATAGTCGTGACCGCCATCACGCTGGTTGGCATTCCGGCCTCGCTCATGTTGCTCGCGTTGTATCTGGCCGCGATCTACCTGGCAAAGGTTTGGGTGGGAGCATTCCTGGGGCAGATACTTCTGAAGCAAGCCGTGCCGACTAAGAGCGATTGGCTGCTGGGACTACTGGTTGGCCTGCTGATCCTCACCATCGTCGAGTTCGTTCCATATCTTGGCGGGTTGGTTCACCTGGGTGTGGTGTGCCTGGGTTTGGGAGCGTTTGCCTGGCAGCTTTATCGGGTTTCACGACCGGCAACCACGGCCTAGTACCGTTCGCGGTAGCGAATGGGTGAGTCTGGAGTCAGTACCGTCCGCGGTAGCGGATGGGTGGGTCTGGAGTCAGTACCGTTCGCGGTCGGGGTCCCCAGCAACTCGGTGTTGTTGCTGGGGTGAGGGTAGCGAATGGGTGAGTGTGGTTGTCAACCTCAGGTATCTCTCCGCCCTGATCGCCCCTCTTCTGAGACGGTGAAAGCTGAGCTGCGACGAGATTCGCTCGAAAGTCATGTCGAGATAAATCCCCACGCGCAGTATACAACCGCCTTTTCGGTGAAGTGCCAATATGGGATTAGACAGCAAGTCGATTTGGCCCGGACAATCCGGTGTGAACAGGTTGGATCGAAGCGTCTGGAAAGAATTCTGAACTAAGTCAGCCGGAGAGGACATCGTGCTGGCTGGACAAACTCCACCGGCACATAGGATTCTTAAGTGCCCATGAAGAGCATCGACCAGGAATGGCGGGAGCTCACCGAACTTTACTCGCAGATGAGTGAAGGCGAGCTGCAGGCACTGGCCAACGAAGCCTACGACCTTACCGACATGGCGCGAGATGTGCTGCGCGGCGAGATCTCGCGGCGCGGCCTGCACATGCAACTCCAGGATCAGCCCGCGCCAACCGAAGTCGACCAGAACTACGCGCCCTCAGCCGAGTTCGATCCAGCCGAGTTGGATTTGGTACCCTTCGGCCGAGTCTTCGACATAGATGAGGCGCGAAGGATCAAGAGCATCTTCGCTAATGGAGGGGTATTGTCCTATTTTGGTCCCGACCACGTGGAGAATGTCGAGGAACTCAAAGCCGCCTTCGACGCCGAGAAGGCAGAGTCGCTCAAGCGCGGATTCGAAGTGGGAATTGAGTACAGCGTCCCGCGAAAATACCGCGACCAGGCGTTTCGAGTCCGGGCCAATGCCGCGCAGGAAACCCCAGCGGATGCCGATCCCGCCGATGACGCGGACTTAGTTGCCCTATGTCCCCGTTGCCATGCTTCCGACATTACCTTCCAGGGCCTCGACACCGAAGAAGGCGCCGATCCGGATGTCGATTCAAAATACAACTGGAGCTGCGACGCCTGCGGGTATCAATGGAAAGACGATGGCGTGGAAGAAGAGGGAAAAGTGGCATTCCCAGCCTCCGAAAATCACGGGGAGTAGAGCACCCTCTCTCTCGGTTCACCGCTAGAAGCAAACTCAAAGACGGGGCATCCGGCTTCTCCCCGTGAGTGCAAGCTCCCACCGTGTGCGCGTTCTACTAACATTGAACCCTGGAGGTACTCGCGAATGTACCGCCTGTTTTTCGCATGCGTTGTACTCGGTAGCTGGGCGCAGGCGCAAGTCGAAGCGCACTTCTCTTTGCCAAAAGAGGAATATGCAGCCGGGGAACCGGTCTTGCTGGAATACACGGTTCGCAACGCCGGCGCGCAGCCGATTAGAATTCTTTCGGCGACTCCAAACACCTTTTGTTCAGGCTACGTGGTCAAGGTCAATCGCACAGATGTAACCGAACCACACGGATGCGGCGGAGGTATGTCGGGTGGATCATGTCTCTCAAGTGGGCGCCCACTCAAGCCAGGAGAGTCAGTTACAGAACATTTCATGGTGAATGATCACGACCAGATGCGAACTCCTGGCTTCTATCGCATCAGCGCCATCCGGGAGCTGCCAACGTCAGTGGAGTCCGATCTAACAGCGTTGTATTCAGGCCCGAAGGTCAAGACCTCCGCAGAGTTCGACGTGGAAGTCGTAGAGGCGGAAGCGCGGCATGTGCGAAGCATTCTGCTGCCATACTTTGCCGATCTCAGTAGCGATGACTGGCAGCGGCGCAGCACGGCAGAACAGGTAGTTGGAACGCTGTCTTCTCCAGCCGTGGAAGACCTGGTTCTGCGATTGCACGACAATCCTCGGACCAAAGACATCGCAGTGCGAGCGCTCGCGGCCGTGAACACGCCGGCGACAAGAAAACAGTTGGCAGAGATAGCGCTCAGCAATGGGCAGGACAGGTTCTCAGAATATGCCAGGTTCTCAGCAGCGAGTGCGCTGGGCGGGAGCGGAGATCGAAGCTATTGGCCGCTGCTGCGCGACCTGGCTGCGCGCCAGCCACCTGGGCAAGCCGGCGGACTGATTTCGTCCGCCGCACGACTCGGCGGCGAAGAAGCACTGCCGTGGCTGCGCGACCTGTTGCGCTCCCCTGATGTGAAGATCAAAGCCGATGCAGTTTTCCCGTTGGCGTTGACGGGCTCTCGGCAAGCGGCTCCCCTGCTGATCGACATGCTTGGAGACGACGAGGAGCACATCCCGGAAGCCGCCCAGAATGCGCTTGTGCAGCTTACCCATCACGCCTTCAATCCCAAACAGATCGTTCCGTCCGACACGGCCGCCGCCCACGCCGCCTGGATCCGCTGGTGGTCGCGCAACGCAGAATCCGCCCCGATCTATAAGCCCGGCGAATATTGCGGGAACGCTGCACCGCTGGAGTGAGTGGTTAGGCTCGAAGGTACGACCGTAACCACTTCATCACGTCGAAAATCGGAACAGACGGCTCCCGTCTTCCGTTGAGCCAGATGGGAAATGTTCAGTGCGGTTACGGGGTTTCCTAAGATAGGGCAGGTCAGGCTGTCCCCTTTTGGTCCTGTCCGCCGCCAGGTCGCCTGCCTCGGCGTCAGGTTGATTTTGCGGAGCGGGGGATCTGCTGTTTTCGCGGACTTCAAAAAGCAGATCCCCTCGATCGCAACCCCAATAAAAAAATTGGCTGATGCGACATTGAGGCGATCGAAGGAACTCCACACCGGACGTTCACCACGGGCCACCACGTCGGGGCGCCGTTCCTTCGTAGGCGCTCGCAGCGCAGGGATGACAAGGGCACTCCCAACGTGTGGCCGAGCTGCCTAGCTTTATAGCCGCCCCGCAGCTCCTTCGCAAAGGGTATAGGGATGACAATGTGGGGAGTTTCCTTTCTTGGTCGAGGACTCGGGGAATCAAAAGAGAGAATCCCTTATTGGGAAACCCGCTTCCGCGATTCTCGCTTACTCGCGTCTTAGCGCTGTCATGGGATCGACCTGGGCGGCGCGCATGGCGGGAGCAGCCGCCGCACACAGGGTGACGATTATCGTAAACAGCGCGGCTGCGCCGTAGATGGAAGGGCTGCTTGGGCTCACACGCACGAGCGATGTCGATGCCAGTCGCGCCAGCGCCAACGCGAGCACTGAGCCAATCACCAGGCCGGGAACGGCCAGACCCAGGCTTTCGCCGACGATCAGTCGCAGTACATCGGGATGCTTCGCTCCCAACGCCATGCGGATGCCAATCTCGTTTGTGCGACGGGCGACTGAGTATGCCATGACGCTGTAGAGGCCGACCGCAGCGAGAAGCAGCGCGATGGAGCTGAGCGTGCCCAGGAGACTAGCGGCAATCCTCTGCGGGAACAGCGACCCGGCAATGTACTCTTCCAGCGGCATGGCATTGAAGACCGGCACGGCCGGATCGATTGCACGAGCTTCCCGCCGCAGGGCTGCAACAGCGTCATTCAGCGGAGCCTGCGATCGCACAAAGAACTTCAGGCCCATTTCAGGACGGTAAACCTGTTGGATTGGGACGTAGAAATACGGAGGAGGGTTTTCCGTGAGCCGATAGATTTTGCTATCTTCGACGATGCCCACGATTGTGAACCACCTGCCCCAACCCTGAACCTGCTGTCCCAGAGGATTGCGATTAGGAAGGAACCGACGGACAAACTCCTGCGAGACGATCATCACGTTGCCCGTATCCATCAACGCTCCACCGACGTCCGGCGCGAGCTTCCCCGTAGGTCCATCTTGCCAATTGAAGTCGCGGCCCTCGATTAACGGAATTTTCATCGCATCGAAGTAGCCCGGAGCGATCAGATTGCGATAGATCTTCATGTTCTCGCCCGAAGCAGGAACGTATCCCTTAATCTTCAGGTCTTCCCAGGAACCTGCGGAGACGCTGAGGGGGATGTAGTCTCCGTAACTGACGGCTTGCGCTCCCGGCTGCTTCTCCAATGCCTCGCGCAGACGGCGGCAGAAGGCGTCGGCTTGCGCGGCGTCGTAACCCGCAGCCGATAAGCTCATTTCGGAAATTGCTACGTGGCTCGGATCGAAGCCAGGCTGGATCGCTCGCGCGAGCTGGAAGCTGCGAACGAAGAACCCGGCGCCAATCAGCGCGACCACCGCGAGCGCCACTTCAGCCGTGACAAAGAAGCCACGAACGCGTTGAGAGCGAACGCTGGCCATGGCCGTTCGTCCAGCTTCTTTCAGCATGTCGTTCGATTCGCTCCATGCCGACTGAATCGCCGGAGCGAGGCCGGCAATCACAGAAACCAAAAGCGTGAGCGCCACAGCAAATAGCAGCACGCCGGCATTCATTGGCGGCCGCACCAGATTGGGCGCCGACGCCGAAGGCACCAGCCAGCGCAGCCCGTCGCCGAGCCAGCCCGCCAGCAACAAACCGGCGATGGCCCCGCCGCTCGCAACCAGCAGACTTTCGGTGAGAAGCTGGCGCGCGAGGCGCGAGCGCCGTGCTCCCAGGGCCAGACGAATGCTGAGTTCCTTTTGCCGGCTGGCCGCGCGCACCAGCAGCAGGTTTGCCACATTGGCGCATGCGATCAGCAGCACGACTCCGCAGGCGGCGATAAGAATGCCAAGCGGAGCGATCAAGGAATCTGAAATCCCATAATGGGACTTCCACAGCGGCAACAGCGTGGCGCTCATCCCGTCGCTCGTGTCGGCGTTGACATGATCCATATAGCGGGCGAAGTTCTGGACCTCGTCGCGTGCTTGGGCCAAAGAAACGCCAGGAGAGAGGCGCGCAAGTACGCGAAACATTCGATCTTTTCGGTCGCGCAGCATCCACTCTCCGCCCGGGGTGAGTTGTCGCAGCATGCTCGCCGGAACCCACATGTCGAAGGCCAGTCCCGGCATCGAGCCCACGAAATCTCTGGGAGCCACGCCGATGATCTGGTACTGGTTGCGGTTGATTCGCAGCGTGCTGCCAAGGACAGCAGGGTCAGAGCGATACTGGTTTTTCCAAAGCTGATAGCTGATCACCACGATGGGATGAGCGTTTTGCTCGTCAGCGCGCTCCTCACGCGAAAAGAAGCGGCCGATAAGCGGCTTCACTCGCAAGAGGTCGAAGTAGTTTCCCGAAACGGCCTCACCCCAGTTGCGCTCTACGTTCTTGTCGTCGCCGACGGCAAGGGCCATGGGAGCGGTAACGCTCATAGATTCCGTGGACTTTACGTTGTCGCGAATGTCGCGAAAGTCCAGGTAGGAGGTGGGTACCCACTCGCCGGAAGGAGTCAGGCTCTCGAGCGCGACCACACGATTCGGATCGCCAGTTCCGGGAAGCGTGTTGACCAGCACTGCCTGTATCCACGTATAGACGCTCGTGGTGGTTCCAATGCCGATGCCAACGGTAAGAATCGCTACCGCCGCGAATCCTGGGTTTTTGCCCAACATTCGCAGGCCGGACTTCAAGTCGTTCCACAAGGCTTCCATTGGTCGCTCCAACACGAGTCTATGCTTCTGGTGCAGGTTTGGGTCCAGTTGCGCTTCCACGGCAATGCATTGATTACGCGAGAATTAGCAAGGCATCGAAGGCACAATGGTGTTCGTGGACGGATACAAATGACCAGATTCGGACAACGATGGGATTGATGGGAAGCCAGGCTGCGCTACAGGGATACCGCGCCTCTTTCAAGAAGTAGGTTGGCCGATCAGTAGCTCCGAATGCCGTATTCTTGTAGTCCACGAGCGCAAAGAAGTGCGCACGAAATTCGAAAAACGAATCACAGGACGATTTTCGTAGAAGAGCCAGGATAGTGCATTTAAGACTGGAAGCATCCCGGGAGATCCCTCGCGGGGGACCGCTTTGATCGTATAACGACGACGCTCCAAACACTCCTGAGTAGACTGAGCTTGTATAACCAGGGAGCTCGGGAGGAAGGAGCCAGTCATGATGATTATAGGCAGTGATTTTCATCCGAGCTTTCAACAGTTAGCCATGTTGGACACGGAAACGGGAGAGATAGTGGAGAAGCCGGATGCCCCGGCCTTCACTTTGTTTTCGCTGACGGACCCACCAGGTGGGTGCCCTACTCTCCGTCCGCCACGGCGGAGAGGGTGGACTGCGGTGAAGTATGCAACTCTGGGTTGAGGTTTTCGATTTGTATAATTTCCGCAAACGGGAATATCCAAGCAGTTCCGAGCAAGGCATGCCGGCAGCATGTTAGCCCACCCTCTCCGCCGCGGCGGACGGAGGGATGGGGCACACCCTCTTCTTAGGTTCAGTAAGGGAAAGCAGAACTAAGGCCAGGGACCCGGCACTGACCCGCGTACAATCGACACTCGTGAAATGTCGACTTATCGCTGAATGCTTATGTGTTTTCTGGTCCATGGCTGCCATGGCTCAAGTCAGCGGAGAGTTCTATCTGGAGAAGACAACGTTTGCACCGGGAGAGCCTGTCTTCCTTTATTTCAAACTTTCAAACAACGGACCAGATGCAGTCGAGGTCGTCGACCCCGACCCTGAACAACCTTTCTGCTCTGGTGTCTCGATGAAAGTTTCGAAAGACCCCGCTGATCCGTCCACATGCCCGATCTGGGCAGATCACGGGTGCTCAATCGATGGGCAACTGCTTCTGTCTCCCCTACTGCCTGGCAAGTCGAGAATCGATCGCTATCTGTTGAACTTTCACCATGACATAAGAACCGCGGGCGCTTATTGGGTAGAGGCGACGCATTTTGACATTCCGGGTCGGGCGGTGGGAGAAGTGCATGCAAAGCTGTATTTTCACGTGGACGGAGATGTTCCGGCTTTTGCGCCTAGCAATGTTCATTTATGGGTTGACCAACTCCAATCGACCGATCAAGAGAAGCGGCTGGAAGCGGCGCGGACTCTGGCAAGCCTTGCGCCGCCATCCCTAGAAGCAATTTTGCTTTCTTTTGCGGACAATCCTGAGTTTCTAAGATATGCGCCGCTCGCGTTTCACCGGTTGCATAGTCCGCGAAGCATGAAGGCGATGGCCGACTTGATGAAAGCAAGTGGTCCAGGAACTTTCGAGCACATGGAGGCTGCTCGGTATCTGGCCGAAAGCAATGATCTGGAATGGTACCCGCTGCTGCTCGACGCTGCCCAGAAGAATCCGGGAATCAGTGCGTATCCGGCCTACGCAGCTGAGCTTGGAGGCGCTCAGATGATTCCAGTACTGGTTGATCTTGCAAAAAGCCCGGACTCTCGCCTGCAAGCGGTGATGGCGATGGGCTCAACGGGATCGCCCGCAGCAATTCCGATCCTGCTCGAATTATTGAAAAGCCCAGATGAAGCTATCAGTGATCGTGCCAGCTACAGCTTGCGCCTACTGACTCACCGCACCGCAGTCCGGGATCCACGGAATCGTGATCGGCGAGCAGAATACGTCAAGTGGTCGCGGTGGTGGAGGGGTGAGGGCACAACTGCTCCCATCTTCAAGGACACAGAATGTGGAGAGCCGGTTCCGCTGCCGTAGCTAACGCTCAGAACATCCAATGTGTCTTTCGAGTCGGACAAGCAATGAGGGCCGCGGGGTGTCACGAATGACACGCTTCTCTAAAATCTTATTGGTAGTAGTGGGAGCAGTGGCAATCCTAGGGGTGGTTTCTTTGTACGGGCTGTTTCACGGATATTTCGATCATGGTCAGTTCGAGATCAAGCGATTTGAATGGTCTTCTACGAATCAGGTAGCTATGCTAGCGGAGCGCTCAGATAATGAGGCGCTAGGTGGACTTGATGATTTTGTGCTTGTCGGAAATCATTTATTCACCCCCACCGAGCTTCGACACGCGTATTACAGTGACGCCGTTGTCTTCCGCGCATTGAGTGATTGCCTAACGGTCCACTGGGACGGCCCGAATAAATTGACTATCAGATGCAACGGCTCCACTGTAGACAAGGACCACATCAATGCTCAGAGACAACAAATTGGCGACATTGCAATTTCGTACGAGAACATAGCTCTTAAGTAGTACCTCAACGAGGAATGGTTTGGCCAAGGTGCAAACCTCAAGCTTCATGCGCTCACAACCGCCGATGAACTGCGGCCGACATGGAACTAACTCGGAACTATGGCTGCGATGAACTATTTGCAATGGGTAGCATTGGCCTGCACCCCACAGTGTGTGGTTGGGATGAAGCCGCGGAGCGTCTCCAACCTCAAACAGCTCGATCACCCGGTTCCACCGCTCGGGACGTGACTTTTCTTTTCGTTGTTTCTCAGTTCTCGGGTATACAGCTTCCAAGTAGGTGTCGAGCCGACTGGCGTCCATTCGAACCTGAGCCAGGCGCTGGAAAAGTTCCTCTGCGATTTGGAACGTCTTCCAGATCAAGCCGATCAACTCTTGAACATCGCTTAGCCGCCTTTGCATGCTTCGGGAATGACGAACCTTGTAGGCTTTCTCGCCCGACTCGAGCGCAAGAACCAGCGTGTTCTGGCAGACCACACGAATCGGCGTGAACTTCACACACACTGATCCGCGACCGTCATGCGAGTTTGAGAGAAGAAGATACTTGGCACAACAGTCATCCCCAGTCACATGGATCTCGCCGGGAACTTTGGCCAACACCCTGATGTCTCAAATACGGCCTTCTTCTCGCCGATAATGAAGCATGAGGGACAGACGGGATGTTCCCATTGTGGTAACCCAGCAACAACGTCAACATCATCGGCTGCGGAACTCTTGACGTCCGATGATTCCCACCACTACCGGCTTTTCCTCTCTGCCGAAGGCTACCGCACACCCTGAGCAAGGTCGAAGGGGGAGCGCTTAAGAGAAATGCATTTTGGTTTTGCCGCTCCGACTTCGTCTACGCTCTGGCCTGCGGCAGCAAGGAGCGTTGCATTCGTGACACTCGAATAGTTCAACTTCCGAGTGGTCCGCGATACGCCCAAAATACGGCCGGTCAGTACTATGAGTGTGATCGCCTGTTTAAGCCAATTGGGACTAACGCTCAGCGTAGTATTAACGATTGCGTTGCGAGATTCTCTGGATCGGACTGGCTGCGTTAGAAAGGGCAGAACAATGGCTAACCTCATACTGGTTACCGGTGCCGCAGGTCGCGTCGGCGCAGTAGGACGCACGGTCACTGAACTGTTGTTGAAGCAAGGCAAAGCGGTGCGGGCGATGGTGCGAACTGACGACGAGCGCGCGCAAGCATTGCGCGCTCTAGGTGCGGAGGTCGTGGTCGGCAATCTACTCGATCTCGATTCCATGCATCGGGCGATCGACGGCGTCGAGACCATGTACTTTGGCCTGTCGGTTTCGGATACATATCTAGCCGCGACGGTTAATACGGCGGCAGTGGCGAAGCATCACGGCGTGAAGGCGTTCATCAATATGTCGCAGATGACGGTCTCTCAGATGAGCATTACCGAAACTACTCCGAGCCCACAGCACAAGCTGCATTGGCTCGCCGAGCAGGCGCTGAACTGGTCCGGTCTGCCGGTTGTGCACGTGCGGCCAACAGTGTTTCTCGAAGGCTTCTTCCTGACTTTGACTCCGGATTCAGTCAGGGAATCCGATCAGATCAAGCTACCGTTCGGGGAGGGCAAAACTTCGCCGGTGGCGGCGGAAGACGTTGCACGTGCGATTGCCGCGCTGCTCGCCAATCCGCAGCCGCACATCGGCAAGATTTATCACCTGACTGGTCCGCAGTCCGAGAACATGCATTTCTTTGCGCAGGAGTATTCGAAGGCGCTTGGCCGTACGATTACTTATCAGGACATCCCCGTCGAGCCGTGGCGGGACGACCTGCTCAAGCGGGGCTGGCCGATTCACGTGGTGAACCACCTGGCGGCGTTGTGCGATCTGCATCGAGCGGGGCGCTTCGACCGGACGTCGGACGACGTGCGC
>DATMPC010000047.1 GCA_035567895.1 Terriglobales bacterium
TGGACTCCGCTTCGTGACCGAAAATCTTAAATCGGTTGCCCGAAACCTAAATAGCTAACTCCATCGAGAAACACAACCGCAGCGGCTAAAGCCTGATCAATCCGAAACTTCAAACGGCACGGCTGAAGCCGGTGCCCTTCCCCAAGCTAATTTGGACAGCCCTGTAGCACGCTGCGTTTCTACCATGTCGGTGGCCCATGCTAGGCCGCTTTAGTGCGTCAGAACGCTTGTGATGAAGTCTAGGGCTCTGGGATCGTTCGATTGACCCAACCAAAATACCGCCTGCTTTCTTACTACAGGGTTTCTGTTGTTTCGCGCCACCTCGATCAACTTCAGCACGCCTTCGTGGTCCGGCAATTGCGATAGCGCGAACACTGCCTTCTTCTTCACGTCGGTGTCGGGATCGTTTTCGATGGAATCGTTGATTACGCCGGCGACCCTCTTCCCCGCCTTCTGCGCCAGCCAAAACAACGCTTGTCCACGCACGCGTGAACTTGAATCCTGCTTGGCAACATGAATCAACTCTTCTTCCGCTCCTGGTTCCTTGCTTTGACTCAGGGGAAACGTAAGTTTGTCGCGAAAGTGATCGTCGGGATCGGATTCGATTAGCTTCTTCAGCGTGGCGTATCCATGTGCGCCGCGCGCGACTCCGAGCCAGAACGCGGCGTGCTCGCGAATCTTCTCCGGATAATCGGCTGCGGAGAACCGATCCAGGGCCGCATCGGCAGAGGCATCGGCATGCTGGGCAATTGCGTCGAGTGCGCGTCTACCCAAGTGAGCATCCCCGTCTTTCGTCACGAACGTGCTTAAATATGCGATGCTCTGCTTGGGATCGGCTCCAGTCACGATCGTCACCGGAACTCCGCCGGCATCGATCGCGCAGTTTTCGCTGAACAGACGAATGCTGCCGATCTTCTTGTCTTCCACTCGATAGAGCACGGTAATGCTCTTGGTCTCGACGTCGTTGCAATCATCGCGTGATCCCGAAAAAGTGTTGTGCTCCGACTCCAGACGGCATGTGCCGCAGCAGCCGTTCGTCTGCCAGCCGCCATCGAAGCAGCAGATCGTGCGATTCCCGCTGACTGCGGGAACCGCATAACCGATCCAGCCGATGCCGCTCTGGCGGGCGGCGAAGCCGGAGATTTGCTCCTGCAGATTCGCAGAAGTGGACACGGTCTCAAGCTTCGCATTGCGAATCTGCGGAGGCTGAGTCTGTGGGCCCTCGAGCCGCGCGACCTGCGCGCTGCCGAAGCACGAACTAATCAGAATGGCTATAGCGAATAGTCTTTGCATGGTGTCTTCTCGTTGGCTGCTGGATTCGTTTGAGTGTTACCGGCTACGGAATTCCTTTTTAAAACTGTCATCCCTCGCGCGCTGTTTGCGCGGGGGATCTGCTGTTTTGTGCGCACCGAGAGACAGCAGATCCCCCACTCCGCGTTAAGATTCTCGGCGCCATAAACAGCTTCGCTGCGGAGTGAGGGATGACAGTCTCTAGGGCGAAGCGCGCTCATGGAATTGAACTAACGTAGGTGCCATGTTTCGAAAACTGCCTAGTGCCTCTGGTTACTTGTTCAGAATCTCCATCAGATAATCGGTGGCCTCGCGATTGCCCATCACCGACATCTTCTGGACCAGCTCCCGCTTCAGTTCCGGATTGGTCTCTTTGCGCGCCAGTTCCACCAGGGAATGTGCGTCTCCCTTGATGAACAGCGCGTTGATCACCGCGCTGCGCACGTCGGGGTTCTGATCGTTCTGGTAAATCTTTGTCAGCGTCTCGCTGCTGCCACCGGAGATGCCGAGGTCTTTGATCGCTTCCATCCTCAACTTGGGATCCGTATCGGTAAGAGCAACCTTCTCCTGCAACTCGGTGTCACCGGAGACGATGGTGGAGTGCAGGACCTCTCGTTTCATATCGGGAGTAGTGGCCTTGCTATAGAGATCACGGAGCTGTTGCTGACAGCCGCCAACTCCCATGGCCTTAATCGCAGCATGGACCACTTCTGGATCCTTCTCATTTGCGGAGAAGCCCGAAAGCTGAGTGCACCCTCCGGAAACACCGAGATCCTTGAGCGCCTCGGCTCGCATTTTTGGATCGGGATCGCTCATCGCGACTTTCTGTTGCAGTTCGGTATCGCCAGAGACGATAGTTGAATGCAGAAGATCGCGCTTCACTCCGGGATCAGTGGTTTTGTTGTAAAGATCGCGCACCTCGCTCTTGCAGCCAGCGATTCCCATGGAGTGAATCGCCTCTTTGACGAGCGACGTGTCCTTCTCGCCCGAGGAAAGAGTTAGCAGTTCGCTGCAGCCGCCTGAGATACCCAGGCTGTGAAGAGCCGACTTCTTGGCTTCAACATTGCTGCTTCCCTGATAAATCTTCATCAGCGTGTCATGGTTCCCACTGATGCCGAGATAATGAATCGCCTTCTTCTGCAGCTCGGGATGGAGCTTGCCGGTGGCGATTTGCAGCATGAGTTCCCGAGCTCGAGGACTGTCACTCTGGGAAAGCACGAAAAGTGCTTTATCAAGAATCTTGCCTTCGCACTGTCCTGAATTGGTGCTGTTCAGCAATTTCTCAATGATCGGTACGGCCTTATCAGGATCGGTGTTCATGAGGCTGTTGACCGCGAGTAGCTTTAAGTCGCAGTCGGACTCCCGATCGGGTGTCGGCGTCTTTCCCTGCTTCTGTAGAATCTCCTGCTCAAGCGCTCCAGCATCCTTGATCCATTGGCTGCGTGGATACTCTCGTTTGATCTGGCCAATGGTTTTGAGAGCTTGCGGATCCTGTCCAAGTTTGTCTTGAGCTACGGCTTGCCAATAGAGGGCTTCGTCCACTCGGGCGCGGCCCGCCTTTATTACCTGTGAATAAAGATCAAGCGCCTTCTGCCACTGCTCCTGGTAAATTGCGTCTTTGGCCGCGGCAAGGGCGTCGTCAGTCGCGCGATCTCCACTCTTCTGCGGCTGAAAGCTGGAGATCGCTCCGGTAGGAAAATCGTCGGTTTGCGCTGCGGCGGTCACGCCCAGCGCAGTAATAAGAATCAGAATGAAAGTTATAAAAGACGTTGTTGTTTTCATTTCCTCAATTGCCTTGTCGTGCTTGATGTATGTGCGAACTGTTGAAGCCGTTCAATTTGAATTCATGAAACATAGGTAAACATCTGTCATCCTGAGCCCTGTTGTTGGCCGAAGGATCTCCCGGGATGTTTCGGACTTGAATATTGCGTCCTGGCACTTCCTCCAGAATCCTCGTGTAAGAGCCGGGACGCAGCAACTAAGCCGGAAATATTGCGGGAGATCCTTCGGCCAACAACCGGCCTCAGGATGACAGCTCTCAAAATGGATTTCCGTAATTCCATGCCTACAACCTCGAATCGCCAAGGCTCTTCTGCGGTGCTGATTCCGCCCGGCTACGGGCCTTCACCTTTGACTCGATCACCCGCACCTTGAACAGCACGCCTTGCGCTTCGATCCGTTGCTGAAGCTCTTCCAGCTCTTTTCCCGAAACGGAATCGGGATGGTGCGCGATGTCAATCAGAACTCGCTCTACCTGATCGAGGACATTGGCGATCTCGGGATCTTTGTCGCGCTGGGCGGTTTGGCGGTAGAGCCGATTCTCATTGACCAGCTCCTGAGCGAAATCGCGTTCCGCGGAGATGTCAACCTTGCTTTCAGGTCGAGTGTTGGCCAACTCCACGAGAATCATCTCGGTGCGGTCGAGGTGGTCGCCCACGGCGACCATGAGGACGCGGTCCCTGCCTGAGGGCGTCTGCTTGCTGACAACCTGAGTCGGGCTGGGCTGCTTCGGTCCTGAAATTCGACCAGCTAGGAACGCCAACACGATGACCGCGGCAAATGCCCCGGCAATCGCCCAGCGACGCGGTTGAAGAACCGCAGCCCATGCTGAGCGTCTTGGCGCCTCGCTCTGTTCGAGGCGTGGCCGCAGGGTGCTCCAGAGCTGAGCTGCATAGTCTGCCGCACGCTCAGGCACGGGATAATCGATGGCTGAAAGAGTCGCCCTAAGTTGAGCGAACTCGGCGGCGCACTCTTTGCACTCCGCGAGATGGCTTTCGATCGAAGAGGCTTTTGGAGCGTCGCCGTAAAAGTAGAGAACCAGATCCTGTTCGTCGGGGTGAGTCATCGTACGCCTCCCCGCATCGGTCCCGTGGTCATGAGCGGTTCAAGTTCGGTGCGCATCTTTTTGACTGCACGAAAAATCGTGTTCTTCACTGCTTCCTCACGAACTTTCAGAACGGCGCCGATCTCGGTAATCGAACGGCCTTCGAAATGGCGAAGCACGAATGCAGTGCGTTCAACATCCGTCAGGCGCTTCATGGCACCCGCGACGCGCTCTCGTAGCTCGGAGCTGAGCAGCATGCGTTCTGGACCGGGCTGCGGGCTGGCATAGTCAAGTGTCCGATCTTCGGGATTTGGATCGTCATCGCGGGCGTCGCTCTCGACAATGTGAGCCTTGTCCTGCTTCCGCTTGGCGAGCAGGTCGAGCGCGCAGTTGGAGGCGATGCGATAGAGCCAGGTCGAGAACGTGGAGCGGGCCTCGAAGCTGTCGAGCCGCTTGTAACAGCGCAGGAAGGTCTCCTGCACCACTTCGTCCGCGTCATGTTCATTGCTGGTCATGCGATATGCCAAGCCGAAAACCTTGCGTCCGTGACGATCGACCAGCACACGAAAAGACTCGTGTTTGCCGGCGAGCACCTCATCAACGGCCGCCCGGTCGGTAAGCTCCATTCGCAGGATTAGACCAGCTTTGAGAGGAAGGGGTTAGGGGAGATTTGGGGGACCGACCTAAAAAACATGAGACGGATCTCACGGAAACTGCACGGATTACACGGATTCTTCTGGATCCGGGTACTTGCGCCGACAGTCTTGCAGTTGGAAGCCGTAGAGACGCAGTAGGCTGCGTCTCTAAGAAACTGTGGCACAGCCGCCCTCGGCTGTGGACGATGCACTGAAAGCACGCGAACGCGTCTGTGCTACGCGATCATAAGCTGCGCAGGGCTAATACTGGGGACAGTACTCCCGCCAACGCATACGCCAGCGCTCCGCAAAAGAAGGTTACGTTCAGCCCAAAGTGCAAGGCGATCACCATCGCCAGCACCGATCCCAGAACGCTGGCGGAAGCATTCATTGCCCACGCCCATTCGGTGAGTCCATTAGTTCCAATTGCGGACTCGTCGAGTAGGCGCAGTCCCGTCGGAAAGGGCATGCCCATCACGAAGCCTAGCGGCACGATCAGTGCTCCGCTCACGAGCAGCTTCACCGCGAAGTTCAGTCCAACGAGCAATCTCAGGATGACAGGCAGCAATCCCAGGTAGGCCACTACAGCAATAACAATGATTAGCAGGACGGGTTTGAGTGCGCGCGTGCCTGCCGTCAGCCGTCGTGCGGTTAAGCTTCCGGCGCCGCTTGCCAGTAACATAAGAAAGATGACCACCGTGAGCGCATACGTCGGATGTCCCAGGAAGAGGACGAAGCGCTGAATGAGGGTGATCTCCACCAGAATGTAGCCGAGTCCTACGGCGATGAAGTAACTGAGGGGCAGAACCCTCGGGTGTGATGCTTGCGGTTCATACGCGAGTGGAATCACTAGGAAGGCGAGAACCGCGACGATCGAAATAAGAAACACCATTCCTAAAATCACGATGCCCAGATTCACGCGCCAATCCATGCCTCCGCGTGTGCCGCGCAAGTCGGCTATCGCGTTCGCCGTCTTCAGAGTGAAGAAAAAGAACGGAGAGGAGTCAAAGACGGGAGCTACGTTGTATTGGTAGCTCGCGGCGAATCCGCGCGGATCGTTCGAGCCAATGAGCCGGGTAAAGGCATTTTCCGCATTGTCATTGCCGGGGAGATACAGGCTTACAAGCTTCGGATGCAAAGTGAGGTGCGCTCGAACTGCATTCACCTCCTCTGTGGTGAACGCTGATTTCTTTGCCATCACGATCACTGGGCGTCCGTCCTGATCGAGCGGACCGTCGGAGGCGATGATGAAGTTCTCTCGCGGATTCGCAATGCCGAGTTGGTGCAATGCCTCTGTTGCTTGCGACACAACGCGCAGGGCTTCACGCGGCTGGCGGAATTCCCAGCGCGTGATCGCGATTATTCCGTCCGGACGCAGGTGATCGAAGTACTCGCGAAATGCCTCCACCGTGTACAGGTTGTTCTCGCTCAGCGCGTATGCTCCGGCTGCGGTTGACGCCCAAGTGTCTACTAGCGTCATCTGCACAATGTCATATTGATCGTGACTACTGCGCAGGTACGAGCGGCCATCCCCGACGTGAATGTGAATCTCTGGCCGCTCGTACAGGTGATACGCGTAATCCGCGTATCGTTCGCGCATGATCGTGTTCGCGATCAGCGGATTGATCTCGATGCCGGTGACGTTTCTGCTGCCATTGGCAACGGCGCGCAGCACGTCGACTCCACCGCCGGGGCCGATGATGGCGAAGTCGCCGCGCGGACGCAGCACGTTTGCAAGCGACGGAGCCGCATCCATGAGGTTGGACTTCCAGTTGAACGGTGAAGACTGCTTCCACGTTCCCGGATCGGAACCAACCGGCACGTCGCGATCCCAAAGCGCGGGATCCACGTTCATCATCGCCGTCGAGGCGTCGGCGTCGATGACTATGTACTTTGCGAGACCTACTTGGTCTACCTCCACCCGTGACAGCGCATTCCAGCGGGCGAACTGTACCCAGGAGGCATCACGGCGCAGTCCCTTGGCATAAATAATGTCAATCAGTTTTCCGCTGTGGTTGGCGGCGATGAGTGCGACATACGCGAGTGCAATTACTGCCGCGACTGTTTTCTGCCGCTGAGTGCTGGCACAGAGAACCGCAGCAACCGCCATGAGGATAGCCGCGCAGAGTACGGCGTTAGGTGCCCCGAGAACGTTGAGAATCGGTACGAGCATCAGGCAGGCAAGCGCGCCGCCGATGAGGTCGAATCCGTAGAGACGAGCGATCTGCGCAGTTTCGCGCGCAAAAACTACAGAAAAAAGCAAACCGGTAATAAAGAAGGGAACTGCGGCGACGAGGTAAATGACGGTTAGCTTCTCGAAGTTGCGCAGCTCCAGGTTCAACGAGACGGCGGAGTGCAGCACAACTTCGAGGACAACGAGCATGATTACCGAGTTTGCAATCAGCAAGGTCTGACCCAGTTGCTCGACGGTCCACCGCGAAAGTCTTGCACGGAAGAGATGCGCGAAGACTCCGCCTGCTCCGAGTCCGAGTAGCGCAACTGAAATCGCGAGGAATGCAAAGTGGTAGAAGAGGACAACTGAAAAAAGTCGAGTGAGCGCGAGCTCAAGAAGGAGGCTGGCGCAGCTGACGATGCCAACGATCAGCGGAAGGCGAAGGCCGATAGTTGCAGCGGTCGCCGGTTCTGGTTGGGCGACCAGAGTCGAATCGGACATCAGGTGAACATATCAGATTGCGAGTGTGGCATTTGTTGGTTGCATGGCGCAGACGCAGCATGCTGCGTCTCTACCATGGCAAGAATAGAGGCTAGGGAACAAACATGAGATTTGTTGCGTAACATGTTGGCAGGAGATGTGTGATGTTTAGATTGATCGCATTCTTCTGTGCGGTCGTGCTCTACTTTGCGCCGGCGATCGTTGCTCATCACCGCCGACACCACAGCGCGGGAGTCATCTTTTTGGTGAACCTCTTGCTCGGCTGGTCGGTTATCGGCTGGATCGCCTGCTTTGCCTGGGCGTGTAGCGGAAATTCGCACCGAGTCGTCATACTCCCGCCGGAGCGCTATCGCTGAGTCTGGGTATCTACGTGCTGCTCGGATTTCGCGATTCCGGATTCAGGCGCGTGTGAAATCGGATACATACGACCTCGCTCCAACCGGAATTTCTCTCCTCTCCAAACCACGGTATTCCCTGCATAACTGGCAAACCAAATTGCCAATGCCAGCAAGTCACGCAGAGGCAACAGCCACAGGTTCGGAAGCACATGCTGATCACGCAGTGTTCTAACACCGACGCTTAGGGCAACTGCACAACGCGTAAGCAGGGCCGTTGCCAATAGCGTCCAGGCCCACCAACTGCCGGGGGCGACCACAGCGAGAAGAATTGCCCAGGGCAGGCCGTAGGTTAATGCCAATCCGCGGTATCCGGAGGAACGGGACACGCGCATGGTCCGCGCCCAGCGGAGTTGATGCTCCCAGAATTGCTGGAAGGAGTAGGCCGGGACGGACGTCTCGACTATTTCGTGTGAGAGAGCGACTTTGAAGCCGCCATCGGCGATGCGTTTACCTAATTCATAGTCATCGGCCAGGCAGTCGACTACGGCATGGAAGCCCCCGATTTTTTCCAGCGCTGTGCGGCTCATTGCCAATGTTGAGCCAAGGCCGAACGTGAGCCCGCGGTCGAGAAGGCGCGCCGTCAGAACTCCAGGAGCGAAGTCAGTCGCGATGCCGAGAGTCTCGAGCCTGGAGCCGAGCGTTTTGGCTGGATTACCCTTGTACAGGCAGGTGACCATTCCCACTTGCGGATCGTGAAAGTCCGACATTACTGCTTGCAGATACCCTGGCGAAACCTTGATGTCGCCATCGTTCACGACGACGTACTGGTATTTCGCCTGATGCAGGAGATGGATTAGATTGCTGACTTTGCGATTCGAGCCAAATACTTCCCCACAAACTATGAGGCTGATTTCTCGATTCGGGAATTCCGCTATGAGCTTGCGGACTAGTGGAACCGCCTCATCATTGGAATCGTTGACGCCGAAAAGAATCTCGTAGGTCGCATATTGCTGTTCGCAATGGCTGCGAAGAGCAGCATAGGTTTGACTGTCAGCGCCCTTCAGAGGTTTCAAAATGGAAACTGCGGGAAGAAATTTCGAAGCGAGGGGCGGGCTGCTTTCCCGCCGGAAGTCGCGAGCGCTCCACAGAGCGATCAGATAGAAAGCAATCCCGCACAGAGTCAGGAGTGCGAGCACGGCTTCGATGGCGAGGTGCAGCATGTCTGGTCGGTGGCGCGGCTTCGATTATCGCAGGTAACATTTGCCTAGCTACTTAGATAGACGATGGCGAACTTCGGACCTGACCTTCCTATTCAATCTGGATTTCTCCTGGCCGGAGAGTGGCTCGCCGATGGCGAGCGCGTCAGCATTCACTCACCTTATGACGGCAAGGAGATCGGCGTAACCTGGCTTGCTGGTCGTAACGAACTGGAACGAGCGATCGCTGCTGCTTCCCAAGCCTGTTCGGAGCTACGGGAGATTCCTTCATTCAAGCGTAAGGAAATTCTGCTCAAGACTGCAGAGGCGATCGGAGCGCACGCGGACACTTTCGTGCGGTTGATGGCGCTCGAAGCGGGCAAGCCAGTGAAGGCCGGGCGGGCGGAGGTCGAGCGGGCAGTTCTGACGTTCACGACCGCTGCCGAAGAGTCGGTCAGAATCTACGGAGAGTACCTGCCGCTGGACTTCATTCCCGCTGCCGAAGAACGCTGGGGAATTGTGCGGCGATTTCCTGTAGGAGCGATCGCGGCAATCACGCCATTCAATTTTCCATTGAACTTGGTCGCGCACAAACTGGCTCCGGCTATCGCTGTCGGATGTCCGGTCGTGCTCAAACCAGCCCCGCAGACTCCATTCTGCTCGTTGCTTCTCGCGAAGCTGATTCTCGAAGCAGGATGGCCGCCGTCCGCACTAAGTGTTCTGCCGTTGACTAATGAAGACGCGGCACTACTGGTGGCCGACGAGCGCATAAAGCTGCTCAGTTTTACCGGCAGCGCTGCTGTGGGCTGGCAGCTCAAGCGAAATGCGGGCAAGAAGCGGGTTTTGCTGGAGCTCGGCGGCAATGCCGCTGTGATCGTCCATAGTGACGCAGACCTTGAGCAGGCAGTTTCGCGTTGTGTCTCGGGAGCCTTTACGTATGCTGGACAGAGTTGCATTTCCGTCCAGCGCATTTTCGTGCATGCGGAGGTCTTCGATCAGTTCACGGCGCAGATGGTGGAAGCTGCTGGTCGTCTACAAATAGGGGATCCCTCAAACGAAAAAACTGATGTAGGTCCGATGATTCGAGCTTCGGATGTGCAGCGAGTGGAGCGATGGATCCAAGAAGCCGTCACCGGCGGAGCGAAGGTGCTTTGTGGCGGTAAGGAAAAGGGTTCTGTTTTGGCGCCCACGCTGCTCTCGGCTACGGCTCCACAGATGAAAGTTAACTGCGAGGAACTCTTTGGACCAGTGGCGACTGTCGAGCCGTATGAAAACTTCGATTCCGCACTCGAGCAGGTGAACCAGACACGTTACGGTCTGCAGGCTGGGCTATTCACGCGAGACGCTGGCTTGATCTTCCGCGCATTCGAAAAGCTCGAAGTCGGAGGCCTGATTGTCGGCGACGTGCCGACACTCCGCATCGATCCGATGCCCTACGGTGGCGTGAAGGATTCTGGGCTCGGACGCGAGGGAATTCGCTATGCGATGGAAGAGATGACGGAGAGGAAGCTGTTGGTTTTGTCAGGGTTCTCGGGTTCTTGAGCACCGAGGAAAGGCGAACACGAAGGTCACGAAGGGAAAAAATGAGGTCACATGGCGAAGGGATGTTCGAGAGTCGACACACATTAAGTAGATTTTCAAATTCGTGACCTCTTCAGTTGCCTTCGTGACCTTCGTGTTCGCCATGCTCGTACAAAAACTTTTCAGAAACACTTTTCAGAAAATTCTCGCCTGTTATAATCGTCCGTTTTATTCCCGAGTGTCGTAACTAATTGTTCGCAAGTTTTAACTGGTGCACTCCTATTGGCTGACGTCAGTCTTGCGCGGCCTCACCGTGCCCCTTACATGAGATTCAGGACACGTTTCGATGCCACAAGTTTTTAACCGAGGTGCCAACGGGCTTGCGCGGATGAGTCTCGTGATCCTGGGGCTCGTCGTTACCAGCTTGGCGCTGACTCTGAACGAACTGCAGCGTTCTCCCTACGTCACCAAGCAGGGTGAACGGCTCGAGCAGCCGGTACCGTTTAGTCATCAGCACCACGTTGCCGGTCTCGGACTCGATTGCCGTTACTGTCACACGTCAGTGGAGAACTCCAGCTTTGCTGGCATTCCGCCTACCAAAACGTGTATGAACTGCCATTCGGAGATCTGGACGAACGCCGACATCCTCGAGCCGGTGCGTGCGAGCTACCGCAACAACACTCCGATCTGGTGGACTAAGCTGCACGACCTTCCGGACTACGTGTATTTCAATCACGAGATTCATATCAATAAGGGGATCGGGTGCAAGTCGTGTCATGGACCAGTCGACGAGATGCCGCTTACCTATGCTCACGCGAGCTTGCAGATGGAATGGTGTCTCGATTGTCATCGCAATCCGGCGAAGAACATTCGTCCGACCGGCGACCCGATCTTCAACTTAGGATGGAAGGGCCCGAGCACAGACAATCCGGTTTATTGCGAGCAGGGAAGCGGCAATTGTTCGTTGACTGGTCCTTATTATCAAACCACCGGACAGCAGATGCAGCATCCGCAGAAATTTGTTGACCAGATGAGTATGGGCAAATACCTGGTCGCGCAATATCACATACGCACGCCGAATGAGATTCAGAGCTGCGAAACCTGCCATCGGTAATGTACGCGTGGCGCAACTGAGTTGAGACGCTGAAGAGAGACATGGAGAATCACCCCGACGAGTTGGTGCAGATCAAGGCTTCACCCCAGAAGCCGAAGCTGACCTTGCAGGAAGTGCGCGAGCGGCTGTCTACCGCCAGCGGGAAAAAGTATTGGCGGAGCCTCGAGGAGTTGGTCGACGAGCCCGGCTTTGAGGAATTGCTGGAAAACGAATTTCCGGCCGGCGCCGCTGAGTATGAAAACGATGGTGTTTCACGCCGCAACTTCCTCAAGCTGATGGGCGCTTCAATGGCGCTCGCGGGAATGACCGCGTGTACGCGTCAGCCCGACGAGCCAATCGTTCCCTACGTTAAGCAACCCGAAGAATTGATCCCGGGAATTCCGAAGTTTTTCGCAACCACCATGCCGTTCCCCACGGGTGCGATTCCGCTGCTGGTGAAGAGCAATGAATTCCGACCGACGAAAATCGAGGGAAACCCGCAGCATCCGGCGTCGCATGGCGCGACTGATGTTTTTGCTCAAGCCTCGATCCTCGATCTCTATGATCCGGACCGCTCGCAGGCCTCGAGCTTTCGCAGCGAACATCGCAATTGGGGCGACTTCCACACGGCGATCGATCAGTACAAGGTGAAGGCTGCAGCTTCGGGTGGCGCGGGATTGCGCTTCCTGTCAGAGACGGTGATTTCGCCGACTCTGGCGTCGCAGATTCAGGCGGTGTTGAAGAAGTTTCCCGCTGCGAAGTGGTATCAGTGGGATGCGGTGAATCGCGATGCGGCGCGCACGGCTTCGCAAACGCTGTTTGGGCAGTATGCCGAACCGATTTATAAGTTCGAGGCCGCGAACGTCGTGCTGTCGCTCGATGCCGACTTCCTCTCCGGCGCGCACTTTCCCGGATTCCTGCGGTACTCGCGCGACTTCATCAGCCGCCGGAAACTCACCACCGACGCACCGATGAACCGTTTGTATGTGGTGGAGAGTTTCTCGACCACAACCGGAGCGCTCTCCGACAATCGCTGGCCAATGCGCGCGTCAGACATCGTGCCTTTTGCCGCGGCTCTGGCAGGGATGCTCGGCGGTGGTTCGGCAGCGGGTGCGCAGGGCTTTACCGCTGAGGAGCAGAAGTTCTTAGAGGCTCTGGCGAAAGATTTAAAGGCGAACACTGGAGCCTCCATTGTTGTTGCCGGAGATCAGCAGCCGCCGGAGCTGCACATGCTTGCGGCGCAGATCAATCAGGCGCTCGGAAATATCGGAAAGACTGTCGTCTATTCGGATCCGGTGGAACTAGTGCCGACCGATCAGGCTGCGGGGTTGCAGCAGCTTGTCGCGGACATGAACGCCGGCAAGGTCGACATGCTAGTGATCCTCGAAGGCAATCCTGTGTACACCGCGCCGGTTGATCTGAGCTTCGAGGCCGCGATGGGCAAGGTGGCGACCAACGTTCACCTGAGCTGCTATCGCAACGAAACGACGCGTTTCTCGCAGTGGCATATTCATGGTGCTCACTATCTCGAGACCTGGAGCGATGCCCGCGCTTACGACGGAACCTGCTCTGTGGTGCAGCCGCTGATCGCGCCACTCTATGGCGGACGCAGCGCACATGAACTTGTCGCTTTGTTCTCCGACAATCCGGATGTGACGCCGTACGAGGCACTCACGACGTACTGGCGCCAAAATGGGAAAGCTTCCGGAGACTTCGATTCCAATTTCCGCAAGTGGCTGCATGACGGAATCATTCCCAATACCGCATCACCGGTGAAGACGCTTAGTCCGCGCGGAGGGGCTCCGGCAGCGAATCCGCTCGACAAGAACGCGATCGAGGTCGTGTTCCGTTCTGATCCAACCATTTACGACGGTCGCTACAACAACAACGGCTGGCTGCAGGAATGTCCGAAGCCGGTGCTGCGTCTGGAGTGGGACAACGCGGCGATGATGAGTCTCGATACGGCCGCGAGCAAAGGCTTCAATCAGGAAGACATCGTCCGCATCACCGTAGATGGCCGCACGCTGGAAGCTCCGGTGATGGTCGTGTACGGAATGCCCAACAACAGCATCACGCTGCACTTGGGCTATGGGCGCGATTTCGCCGGTCGCGTTGGTAACGGCTCCGGTTTCAATGCTTATGCGGTCCGCAGCAGCAAGACTCCCTGGATCGGCACGGTGGAGAAGATCGAGAAGACCGGCGACAGCTACAAGCTAGCCGTCGTCCAGAACTTCACTCTGATCGATGCCCATGGCAAGAAAGAGTACGAGAGTCGCTCTGTGCAAGGCTCAGAAGCTCTGCGGCGCGATTTGATTCGCGTAGCTTCGTACGAAGAATTCAAGAAGAATCCGCACTTCGCCCATGACGAGCAGTTCCTCGAGGATCCGAAGCCTGCGGAAACGATGTATCCCCCCTACGATTACAGCAAGGGATATCAGTGGGGCATGGCCATCGACATGAATTCGTGCGTGGGCTGCAACGCCTGCGTGATCGCATGTCAGGCTGAAAACAACAGTCCGGTAGTCGGCAAGGAGCAGGTGAAGATCGGTCGCGACATGAAGTGGTTGCGGATCGACGCGTACTTCACCGGCGACCTCCACAATCCTCGGGCTTTCTTCCAGCCGATGTTGTGCCAGCACTGCGAGAACGCGCCTTGCGAGCCCGTATGCCCAGTGGGTGCGACGACGCACACGCCCGAAGGCATCAACATGATGGTTTACAACCGCTGCGTAGGGACGCGCTACTGCCTGAACAACTGTCCTTATAAAGTTCGGCGCTTCAACTTCCTGTTGTTCTCCGACTTTGAGACGCCAAGCCTGAAGCCATTGCGCAATCCTGATGTGACGGTCCGCAGCCGTGGCGTCATGGAGAAATGCACGTTCTGTATTCAGCGGATCAACGCGGCCCGCATTCAGGCGGAAGTGGAAGAGGCTCACCTGCAGCAGTCGGATCCGAACGCCACGCGCGTGATTCGGGAAGGCGAAGTAGTTACCGCTTGCCAGCAGGCGTGTCCGACTGAAGCGATTGTCTTTGGCAACATTAACGATCCAAACAGCCGCGTCAGCAAAACCAAAGCGCAACCTCGCAACTACGGGGCGCTGACGGATATCAATACGCGTCCGCGCTTGACTTATATCGCCAACGTTGTGAATCCCAATATGGAAATCGGCGATCGTACCGGAGCGCCGGGTAAGAGCTACATTACAGACCTCCCAACAGCCGCAACACCGGCGTCTGCTGGGGACCCCCGTGGAGCCGAATCGTAATCATGGCAACCAAAGGCCTAACCGACCTGCCGCCATCTCAACGGCCTTATTTGGCCGATCCGCCGGTGATCGCGCCGGGGCATACATTTGCCTCGGTCACGGAAAAGATCATGCGGACCGTGCTTACGGGACGCACGCCGCTCGGTTGGATCGGCGGAGTGCTGATCGCCTTCGGCATCGTCAACATTCTGATGGTCGCCTTCGGATACCTGTTCTGGAAGGGTGTCGGCATCTGGGGCATTACCGTTCCGGTGGGTTGGGGATTCGCGATCGTTAATTTCGTTTGGTGGATCGGTATCGGTCACGCCGGCACCCTGATCTCCGCCATTCTTTTGCTCTTAAAGCAGAGCTGGCGTACCTCGATTAATCGCGCGGCTGAGGCGATGACACTGTTCGCCGTCATGTGCGCCGGCATGTTCCCTCTGGTTCACACCGGGCGTCCCTGGCTGGCTGTGTATTGGCTCTTCCCATTGCCGCTGACGATGGGAGTGTGGCCGCAATTCCGCAGCCCGCTGATCTGGGATGTCTTTGCGGTTTCGACTTACTTCACGGTCTCGCTGCTGTTCTGGTTTACCGGACTGATTCCCGATCTGGCTACGTTGCGCGATCATGCCAAGTACCGCATCACCAAGATGATCTATGGGGTGCTGGCGATGGGGTGGCGCGGTTCTGCGCGTCACTGGGCGCGGTACGAAACCGCCTATCTTCTGCTCGCCGGTCTCTCGACGCCGCTGGTCCTATCAGTCCACACAGTTGTGAGCTGGGATTTCGCCGTGTCCGTAATTCCAGGTTGGCACACGACGATCTTTCCGCCGTATTTCGTTGCGGGCGCGATTTACTCGGGATTCGCAATGGTACTCACGCTGATGATTCCGATTCGTGCGGCATACGGCATGAAGGATTTCATCACCATGCGCCATCTTCAGAATATGGCGAAGGTGATGCTTGCGACCGGATTGATCGTGGCTTACGGGTACTTCATGGAAGCCTTCATGGCGTGGTACAGCGGAAATCGCTTTGAGCTCTACACATTCAAGAATCGCGCCTTTGGGCCGATGGGTTACTTCTACTGGATGCTTATTACGTGCAACATCGCGTTGCCACAGTTATTGTGGCTGCGCGGCTTCAGGAATTCACCAGTTCTGCTCTGGATGATGTCGATCGTCGTGAATATGGGTATGTGGCTGGAGCGTTTCGTAATCGTTGTCACCAGCTTGCATCGGGATTTCCTGCCATCTTCATGGGGAACGTATAAAGCGACGCGCTGGGACTACGCTGTATATATCGGCACGCTCGGCTTCTTCACCATGATGTTCCTGCTGTTTATCAGAGTGTTGCCCATGATTTCGATCTTTGAGGTGCGCGCCTTGCTGCCGCAGTCGCGGATCAACTCGCTCGCCCAGGAGAATCCTCAATGATCGAACCGGGAATCTATGGGCTGATGGCGGAATACGATACGGTTCCGGGCCTCGTAGCTGCTGCCGAACGGGCGCATGAGCATGGCTATCGGCGCATGGATACCTTTTCCCCGTTCCCGATCGAGCCCGCGGCTGAGGCGATTGGCTTCCATAAAAATCGTGTTGCGCTTGTAGTTCTCTTGGGTGGATTGCTTGGCGGCATGGGAGGGTATTCGCTGGAATATTGGGTATCGGTGCTAGCTTATCCGATCAATGTAGGCGGCAAGCCCTGGCATTCCTGGCCGGCATTCATTCCTGTTACGTTTGAATGCACGGTACTGGGAGCTGCTCTCTCCGCGTTTATCGGAATGCTGGCGATGAACGGTCTGCCTATGCCGTATCACCCAGTGTTCAACGCGCCGAACTTCACGGCGGCCAGCAAGGACAAGTTGTTTCTCTGCATCGAAGCCGCCGATCCACAGTTCGATTTGACTAAGACGCGGCAGTTCCTGGAGCAGACCAATCCGCGTATTGTGACGGAGGTATCGAATTGAGCCGCCGTCTCGATCTGCCAGGTGTGTTCGCAGTCCGTCTGATGTTCGCGGCGAGTGTCTTGCTCGTCCTTTCCGGATGCCGGCAGGACATGCACAACCAGCCGAAGTACGTTCCCTACCGAAGCAGCGAATTTTTCCAGGATGGACTCTCGGAGCGTCAGCAGCTTGTTCATACCGTAGCTCGCGGCGAACTACACGAGGACGCGTACCTGTACACCGGCAAGATTGGAATAAAAGAAGGAGATCGTTTTCCGTTTCCGATTACGCAGGCGGTGATGGAGCGCGGCCGCGAGCGCTATGACATTTACTGCTCGCCCTGCCACTCACGTGTAGGCGACGGTAACGGCATGATCGTGAAACGTGGTTACCGGCAGGCAGCGAATTTCCACGACCAGAAGTACGCAACCCAGACGGTTGGCCACTACTACGATGTGATTTCGCACGGCTCGGGAGCAATGCCTGACTATGCGGCACAGATCGAGCCTGCCGATCGCTGGGCGATTGCCGCGTACATTCGTGCACTGCAGTATGCCCGGAATGGAACTATGGCCGATGTGCCTGCCGATCAGCGCGGTCAATTAAAAGATCAATCGGAGATCACTACTAAAGAAGGTGTTCCATTAGCGCAGGCGATTGCGTCCGGCGGTAAGGGCGGTCAGGAGAGCGTGCCTGTGGGCACTAGTCCGACTTCTCCACATCCACCTCAATCCGGAGAGCCGCAGGAAGGAACACAGAAGAAGTGAGCATGGAAACTCACGCGAAACATTTGCCTGCCGACTTGAATGGTCCCGCGTGGCTGTTCGATCGCTACCAGAGCCGCGCTCTCATCGTTGGCGGCCTGTTCACGATCCTGCTGATTATCGGAGCGTTCATAACTCCGCATGGCTACGATCACTTTCTGAGTGCGTATCTGGCTGGTTATGTTATGTGGGCGGGCGCCAGCCTGGGATGCATGGCGCTACTGATGGTGAACCATCTATCGGCCGGCAAGTGGGGCCTGATCATTCGCCGGATTCTCGAATCGGGAACGGCGCAGTTTCCTTTGATGCTGATTCTGTTCATCCCCATCGCCATCGGAATGAACCATCTCTTTCCGTGGATTCCGGACGGCGTGCGCTGGATGCAAGCGAATTCCGATGCACACACCATCATGCAGCACAAGGAGATGCTGCTCAATAAGACGTTCTTCCTGATCCGCGTGCCGATCTACTTCACTATTTGGTGGGCCTTCTCAAGCACTCTGCGGCGCTGGTCGATTGAACGCGATCGCAATCCGCAGGGCCGCGATTGGCAACGCATTCTGGAAAACCTGAGCGGGATCGGCATCGTTGTCTACGCGATCACCATGACGTTCGCCATCGTCGACTGGATCATGTCGCTGGATGCCATCTGGTTCTCAACGATCTATGGATTGATTTATCTGGCGGGTCAGGGGTTGACGGCGTTCTCGATCTGCATCATCACGGTGCTGCTGCTTTCGCAGGAAGAGCCCATGCGCACGATGCTGCGCAAAACCGAGATGCATGACATCGGCAAGCTCCTGTTCGCATTCGTCATGCTCTACGCGTATCTGTCGTTCTCGCAGTGGCTGATCATCTGGTCAGGAAACATGCCTGACGAAGCACACTGGTACTTGAGCCGGCTGGCAGGGAACTGGATCAACCTTGGGAGATTCCTGATTCTGTTCGAGTTTGCTGTGCCGTTTGCGTTGTTGCTCTCGCGCAGATTGAAGAAGCAGCCGGCATTCATGGTGCCTCTGTGCTGTTTGATCCTTTTTGTGCGCATGGTGGATTTGTACTGGATGGTGGAGCCGAACTTCATTTCCATGGAACGGCAGATCACGTTCAACTGGATGTAC
Organism: Terriglobales bacterium; assembly: GCA_035567895.1. Classification (NCBI taxonomy): domain Bacteria; kingdom Pseudomonadati; phylum Acidobacteriota; class Terriglobia; order Terriglobales; species Terriglobales bacterium. The sequence goes on from DATMPC010000047.1 coordinate 18,647, forward strand.
ATCGCCGCGCCTTTGGCAATCGGCGGATTCTGGGTCTTCTTTTTCATCCGTGACCTGAAATCGCGGCCGGTGCTGGTGGCCTACGATCCGCAGATGGAAGAGCTTCTGGAGCCTGAACATGCAACCGCCTAAACCGATGAAGCCGCAAGGCGGCCCGCTGAAGAGCACAGATCCGAATCTCGCGCACGAGACGACCGACATCAGTCTTACCGGTGTCGTAGCGTTCATCGTCGCGCTGGCCTTCTGCGGCATCGTCATCTTTGTAGTGCTGTGGGGTGTGTTCCATTTTGCAACCAACTACGCGGCTAAGCAGGACGAGATCGATAAGCGCGATCCCTGGGTTCAGCGTTCCGAGGGCCAGGTAGAGCAGGCAGCGAAAAAGCTACGCACCCCGGAAAACAAGGCGAAGGAACCGGGATCGATGGAGATGGCCGATTCGGAATCGCGTGTTCGCGTGAGTCGTTTCCCGCAGCCGCGCCTTCAAGACGATGACGTCCGCGACTTGGCCATCATGCGTGAAGCGGAAGATGTTTATCTGAATCAGTATTTCGTTTTGGACAAGAACTCCGGCAAGGTGAACATCCCGATTGCGCAGGCGATGCAAGTAGTCGTGCAGAAGGGATTGCCTGCTGTGCAGGCTCCTCCGGGCACGTCGTTACCTCCGACTGCCGAGAGTACTGGAGTTGTGAGACCGTCGATTCAGAGCAATCATGCCAAACAGCAGGGAGGCGGCATTTCGCCGCAGTAGCTGGAAAGATACAGAAGGGAAGTGTAGTCGTGAGTTGTACAGAAATAATGAGAAGAATCGCTAACGCGCTCGCATTGGCCGGACTGTCGTTGACGCTGGCATTGCCGCTGTGTGCGCAGGACGCGCGAGCCGGCGGTGCGGGCCTGCAGCCATCGAACGATGGCTCGACCAGCAATCAGCGCCCCCCGATTCTTCAACAGGTTGGTATCGATCAGCACTTGAATGAGCAGCTTCCTCTGAAGCTGCATTTTCGCGATGAAGCGGGAAAAGATGTCACCCTTGGCGATTACTTCAACAAGCGTCCGGTGATTTTGTCGCTCGTGTACTACCGCTGCCCGATGCTTTGCGGCGAGGTTCTGAACGGTTTGACTAGTTCGCTGAACGTTGTGAAGTTCGATATGGGACGCGATTTCGACGTGGTGAGCGTAAGCATCGATCCGCGCGAGACTCCCGACGTTGCCGCGAAGATCAAGGAAGTGTATCTGCGGCGATACAGCCGGAACTCAGTGACATCGCAGCAAGGATGGCATTTTCTAACCGGGAATCAAGATCAGATCGATCAGCTGGCTAAGGCCGTGGGCTTCCGCTATGTGTACGATCCGCGCATCGATCAGTACGCCCATGCCAGTGGGATTCAAGTAGCCACACCGGACGGACGGCTCTCGCAGTATTACTACGGCATCGAGTACTCACCGAAGGACTTGCGACTTGGCCTGATTGAGGCCTCAAAGAACCATATTGGGACAGTTGTAGACAAGCTGATCCTGTATTGCTATCACTACGATCCCACGACCGGCCATTACGGCGCGATCGCCATAAGGATTCTACGAATCAGCGGAATTGTGACCGTGCTGTTGCTCGGAGGATTCATCATTACTATGGCCAGGCGCGATGTGCGCGCGGGAAGACAAAACACAGGACGGACTGCCTAGATCATGCTTCCCCAGTACTTTCCGCTGTTCCCAGAATCGGCGTCGACGATGTCCACCCGAGTGGACGCGCTCTACTTCTTTATTCTGGGCATCACCATCTTCTTCACCATGCTGGTGGGGCTGCTGATCCTGGTGTTCGCCACCAAGTACCGGAAAGAGAAGCATCCGGTACCGGTGCAAATTCACGGCTCCATTCCACTGGAGATTTTCTGGACGCTCGTGCCGCTCGGTATCGCCATGGTGATCTTTGCCTGGGGAGCCGTTCTCTTCTTTCAGGAGATGCATCCACCAAAGTCGGCGATGGATATCTACGGCGTCGGCAAGCAGTGGATGTGGAAGTTCCAGCACCCGGGTGGACAGCGCGAGATCAACAACCTGCACGTCCCCGTCGGCAAGGCGGTACGGATGACGCTCATCTCTCAGGATGTGCTGCATTCCTTCTACGTGCCTGCATTCCGCGCACAGATGGACGTGATTCCTGGCCGTTACACCACCGTCTGGTTTGAGGCGACGAAGCCCGGCACCTATCATCTATTTTGTAATCAATACTGCGGCACGAAACACTCCGGCATGGTGGGAGAAGTAACGGCCATGTCGCCGGACGACTATCAGGAATGGCTTCGTGGGGCGGGCGCCTTCGGATCGCTCGCGACGGAAGGACAAAAGGTATTTGCCTCGATGGGATGTCCTACCTGCCACACGGGTGCCGACAACGCACGCGGCCCGAACCTCTACAATCTTTACGGAAGGATGGTTCGCACGGAAGACAATCGCACGGTGCTGGCCGATGAGGGATACATTCGTGAATCGATCCTGAATCCGAGCTCGAAGATCGTATACGGCTTTCAAAACATCATGCCGACGTTCCAGGGTCAGCTCAATGAAGATGAGATGATCCAGATCATCGAGTACATCAAATCACTGACTTATAACGGACAACTACTACAATTGCAGACCAATACCCAGCAGGAACCGCCGGTGAACCTTAATAAGATTCAGCAGGGCGTCGACGTGACCAAGCCGGGTACAAACCAGAATCCGGCGCCGCGCACCAGCGCAGTGCCGGTGACAGAGGAAGCCGCACCTGCGCCGCCGAGTACGCCTCCTGCCAAACAGAACGCGCCAAAGCAGCCCAGAGGCGCCGCGCCACAGGCAAGGCCTAATGGATCACAAGTGGAGCAACGATAGATGAGCACGGCAACGCAGAATTCGCTCGCGCTCGAAATGCCAAGCGATACCTATTTAAATTCCAGCTATGGCGTGAAGTCATGGTTCCTCACGGGGGACCACAAGCGCATTGCAGTGATGTACATTGTGTCCATCAGCCTGATGTTCCTTCTGGGCGGAATTTTTGCCACGCTGGTGCGTCTCGAGTTGCTGACTCCGCAGGGAGACCTGTTCCAGTCCGATACCTACAACAAACTGTTCACCATGCACGGCGTGGTGATGGTCTTTGGTTTCCTGGTTCCGTCGATTCCGGTCACGCTCGGCAACTTCCTGATCCCGATCATGGTTGGCGCGCGCGATCTGGCCTTCCCCAAAATTAACCTGGCAAGCTGGTACATCTACATCATCGGCATGGCGTTCATGCTGGCCGCGATCATCAGCGGCGGCGTCGATACTGGCTGGACCTTCTACACCCCTCTCAGCACGCAGTACCTCACGACTCATGTTATGTTTACGGCGATCGGTATTCTCATCGCCGGATTCTCGTCGATCTTTACCGGCCTGAACTTCATCGTCACCGTGCACCGCATGCGTGCTCCGGGCATGACCTGGTTCCGGCTGCCGCTCTTCGTGTGGGCGAACTACGCGGCCAGCATCATCATGGTGCTGGGAACGCCGGTGCTCGCTATCACGCTGATTCTCGTGGCGCTCGAACGTGGATTGGGCATCGGCATCTTCAATCCGGCGATGGGCGGCGATCCGGTGCTCTTCCAGCACTTGTTCTGGTTCTACTCGCACCCGGCGGTTTACATCATGATCCTCCCGGGATTCGGAGTGATCAGCGAGATCATCCCGTGTTTTGCCCGCAAGCGCATCTTTGGCTATAGCGCCATCGCTTTTTCGAGTATCGCGATCGCCGTATTCGGATTCCTGGTTTGGGCACATCACATGTTCATCGCGGGAATCTCCACGTACTCCGCGCTGATCTTTTCGTTCGTCACCTTCCTGGTTGCGATTCCGTCGGCGATCAAAGTCTTTAACTGGACAGCGACGCTATACAAAGGATCGATTCACTTCGATACGCCGATGCTGTATGCGCTAGCGTTCATCGGGCTATTTACTATTGGCGGGCTTACGGGATTGTTCCTCGGTGCGATCGGGGTTGACGTGCATGTAACGGCGACTTACTTCGTTGTGGCGCACTTCCACTACGTGATGGTGGGAGGCATGCTCGTGGCGTATCTGGCCGGCATGCACTTCTGGTGGCCCAAGATGACCGGCAGGATGTATCCGGAAGCTCCGGCCAAGCTCTCAGCGTTGATCGTCTTCATCGGGTTTAACCTAACGTTCTTCCCACAGTTTATTTTGGGATACATGGGCATGCCGCGCCGGTATCACAGCTATCCACCGGAGTTCCAGGTGCTGAATGTGCTTTCTTCGGCCGGCGCGTCCGTGCTTGCAGTTGGCCTGCTGATGCCGATGTTCTACATGCTGTGGTCGCTCAAGTACGGTGAGGTTGCGGGCAACAATCCTTATCGCGCAACTGGCCTGGAGTGGCAGACTACCTCGCCTCCCCCGACGCATAACTTCCATGAGACACCTATCGTCACTCAGGAAGCCTACGATTACGAAAGCCAGACTGAGGAGGTCGAAGTTGTCGGATAGCCAGACCACGACGCTCCAGCCGGCGCATCAGCACCACGATCCGTCCCTGCTGGTGCAGTTCGATAGCGCTGACCAGCAGAAGGACGCTTCCCAATTCGGGATGTGGGTATTCCTCATCACTGAAATCATGTTCTTCGGTGGACTGTTCGGCGCTTACCTCATCTATCGTAATCTTTACAATCCGGCATTCGTGGCCGCGAGTACGTCGATCGACATCAGGCTTGGAGCCGTCAACACTGTAGTGCTGATCTGTTCCAGCTTGACGATGGCGATGGGTGTTCACAGCGCAGCTTTAGGTGCACGCAAGCTGTTGGTTTTCTGGCTGGTGGCGACGTTAGTGCTTGGCGGCGTGTTTCTCGGAATCAAGGCGGTCGAGTACCACGAAAAGTATGTCGAGCACCATATTCCTGGCGCAAACTTCGATTTCAACTACGAGCGTGTGAAAAACGGCGAACAACCTGTTCCCGCCGACGTAGCCACACAGACATCGATCTTTTTTGCTCTCTATTTCGCGATGACCGGCATGCACGCGATGCACATGATCATTGGCGCCGGCATCCTCATATTCCTGATCTGGCGAGCGTATAAGGGAGCTTATCCACCGCATCACTATACGATGGTCGAAAACTTCGGCCTGTATTGGCACTTCGTGGACATCATCTGGATTTTCCTGTTCCCGTTGTTGTACCTGGTCAGTCGAAGTCCGGTGCATTGAGCGTTACGTGAAGCAAGTGCTTAAGGGGTGAGTTGCTTAAGGAAGTAAATTCGGCAGGAGCTATTGAGGTAAGAGGAATGTCGGCTGGCGGAGACCACATCGTTTCACCCAAGATCTACGTAACCATTTGGCTGATTCTGCTCGCCTTTACCGGAATCACAGTTTGGGCAGCCTTCCAGCACTTCGGAATCTTTAACCCGATCGTCGCCCTGGCGATTGCCTGCACAAAAGCCACGTTGGTGATCCTCTTCTTTATGCACGTAAAGTACTCGCCCAAGATGATCGCCCTGGTGATCGGCTGCGGTCTCTTCTTTCTATCCATCCTGATGGTGCTCACCTGCGCGGATTACATCAGCCGAGCGTGGGCGACTTAGACCCGACGCCAGGGACTCGCGAGCGGAATAACACATAACAGCAAAAAATATAGGGAACTTTCCAGTTCTAGGTCGCAGAATTGCCAAATTCTGCCCAAAATTCCCGGCGAGGCGCAGGGAACCAACAGGGAACCCAGGGATTTTTCTCGATAACCCAATATCAATCAGCGCCTTGCCGTCTTTTTTGGCGGCAGGCGTGGAAACGAAACAGGGACCACTCACGGATTTCGTCTGTGAGTTCGGCATTTCGGAGTCCCGCGACCGCACCTATGCGCGACTCTTAAAACCGAGAATTGCATTTTTCCTCAATCCCTATTAATAAGCGTTTCAACCCTTGCTAATCGTGCTAAGTAATCCAATATAGGCGTTTAATCCCCTATGCAATTTCATATGTTGCCCCCGCAATAGATGCAGAGTTCTGTAGGGAATCAACTTTTCCACAGTGTAAGTTACTGAATCCTAATCATCTCGTTTGGTCCCGCATATGCTCTTTCCATACCTGTTATCCGTTGCTATATCCCAGCGTTGGTGAAAATCCAACTGTCTTCTTTGTCCGACGTTAGCTCCGCTGTTCGACGTCAACCCGCTCGGTCGCCCTAGAAGACCTGGGTAGAAGTTCCAACAAATTTCAAGCTCTGGAGGGGACTGTGAAAGCTTTGCATAGAACAGCTCTTGTCACGTTTTGCGTTTTGCTGCTGTCGTTTACAGCGTATGGCCAGTTCACCGGCGGTGACCTCGTTGGGTCGGTGGTCGACAGTTCCGGCGCAGTGGTTCCGGGCGCCACAGTTACAGCAACCAACCAAGCCACCAACGTAAAGTCAACGACCACAACCAACAACAGCGGCGAATATCGCTTGAGTAATCTTCTCGCCGGAAACTACACCGTAAGCGCTACCGGTAAGGGATTCGAGACCACGACCGTGAGAGATCTGCTTGTCTCACTGAACCAGACCACCACCGTGCGAATCCCCCTGAAAGTCGGTCAGGTTGAGACCACTGTGGAAGTCACTGCCGAATCGGTCGGGATCGACACGACCACGGCTCAGCTTGCGACAACCTACGATATGAAAGAAGCTGCCGACTTGCCGACTGCAGCAGTCGGAAGCGGTGTGCTGAACCTCTCGCTGCTCCAGGCTGGAGTTGGCACTAGTGGAGGCATCGGCGCGGGTTCGGGTCCGTCGGTCGGCGGACAGCGTCCACGCAATAACAACTTCATGATTGAAGGTGTCGATAACAACGACAAGGGCGTCACCGGCCCAGACATCATCATTCCAAACGACGCGGTGCAGAACTTCACCGTGCTTCAGAACCAATTCAGCCCTGAGTTCGGACACTCCACGGGCGGCCAGTTCAATCAGAGCGTGATCAGCGGAACGAATACTTGGCACGGTCGCGCGTATGAGTACCTGCAGAATCGCAACCTGAACGCCCTTGATGTCTCACGCAAGCTGCAGGGAATCACCAAGCAACCACGCTATGACAACAACCGCTTTGGCGGGCAGGTCGGCGGTCCGATCATTAAGAATAAGCTGTTCTTCTTCACGAACTACACCTATAACCCCATCGGGCAGGCAACCACTCCATCGGCGGGCGTGTTGGCTCCAACAGCGGCGGGATACACGCAGCTGGCGGCGATCAGTGGTCTATCCGCTAATAACCTCGGTATCCTGAAGCAGTACGCCACAGGAGGCGGATCGACTCAGAACGTTAACGTGCAAGGCCCGAATTGTCCTGCCGCCGGCTGTCCGGTGCAGGTTGGAATTGTGCCCATCGTTGCTCCCAACTACAGCAACACGAAGTATTTTGTCAGTTCAGTCGACTACAACATTGGTAATAACGATCAGCTGCGCGGCCGCTACATCTATAACAAGAACGTCCAGATTGACACTGCCGCTACGCTGCCGGTGTTCTATACACCGATTGAGACCCCCGGCCACATCTTCACTCTGAGCGAGTTCCACACATTTTCACCGAGCATCACCAACGAGTTTCGTGTGGGCTTCAGCCGCTATGGCAACGCCCTTACAGTGGGTCCACAAACGTATCCGGGCCTCGACGCATTTCCGAACATTCAACTTGAAGATCTGAATCTGAATATAGGTCCTGACGGGAACGCGCCGCAGTTCGGCTTTAAGAACTTCTATCAGGCAGTCGACAACGTGAGCTGGGTGAAGGGCAATCACACTCTGAAGTTCGGTATTGACACTGCCCAGTATATTTCGCCGCAGCAATTCACGCAGCGTGCGCGTGGCGATTACGACTACAGCACCATGGATCAGTGGCTGCGAGATGTGGTGCCGGATGTGTTGGCAGAGCGCAGCCTTGGCAATTCCAATTACTACGGCAATCAGTACTGGATCTTCGGCTTCGCAAACGACATATGGAAAGTTCGTTCGAACCTCAGCCTCAACCTCGGCCTGCGCTGGGAATATTTGTCGACGCCCCAAGGCTGGGCTAAGCAGGCTCTGAATACTTCTGCGAATGTTCCGGGACTCATTACCTTTGACGCTCCGTCGGCGCCCAAGACTGACTTCGCGCCGAGAATCGGATTTGCCTGGTCGCCTGAAACGAACGGTGGACTGTTAGGGATGCTGCTCGGTTCCAGCAACTCGAGCTCTATCCGAGGCGGTTTCGGAATGGGCTATGACGTTCTGTACGACAACATCGGCGTTCTTTCACTTCCCCCGCAGCTTAGCCAAACCAGTGATTGTCCTGGTGGCCCAGGTTGCGGACCTAATACGGGATTTCTCGCGGCCGGTGGCATTAAGCCGTTCACTGGAACTCCGGTGCTGACGAAGGACTTCTGCACGAACGTTATCGGCGTGCCGGTTCCAGATGACGCCCACTGCGCACGACTGCTGACGGCCTCGTTTCTGCCGAACGGTACTCCGGCGACTGTGAAGTATCCGCAATCGTTCCAGTACAACCTGGGCATTCAGCGAATGTTCGCTCGAAACTACGTGGTCGAGGTGAGATACGTAGGAACGCAAGGCGCCCACCTGAACGTGCAGAATCGTCTCAACAAAATCGCGTCGGTGGATTCCACTCATTTCCTGCCGTACTTCACTAGTGCGCCCAGTCAAGCGACACTCGACTCTTTGAGCACTACATTGACAGGCCTGCGTAACCGCTTCACTGGACCCTTTGGCGGTGTAGGGTTCGATCCCGTGTACGCTAACCCAGGATTCACCTTGTCCAACATCGTTGGCTTTGTACCGTTCGGGCACTCCAGTTACAACGGTCTGCAGACGCAGATTACTCGTCGCCTGAGCGAAGGCCTGCAGTTCCAGGTAGCTTGGACCTGGAGCCACGCGATCGACAACAGCACAGCCGACTTCTTCTCCACCGTGCTGTCGCCTCGTCGTCCGCAGGACTTCCGCAATCTCCAGGCGGAGCGCTCAAACTCCGCGCTTGACCGCGCGCATCGCCTGACCATCGCAATGATCTATGACATGCCGTACTTCAAACATTCCAACTGGCTCATGAAGAACCTGGTTGGCAATTGGGAAGTGGCTCCGGTGTACACGTTCGAGACTGGCGAATGGGCTGATCCCCAGAGCCAGCAGGACGCTAACCTGAACGGCGATGCCGCCGGCGATCGCGTAATCTTCAATCCGAGCGGCGTTCCCGGAACAGGAAGCGACGTGACGGCCCTGAAGAATTCTTCAGGTGCAACCGTCGGCTATCTTGTCACCAATCCGAACGCGCAGTTTTACAAGGCGCGTCAGGGCATGCTTGCCAACTCGACCCGCAACATCATGCAGATGCCTGGGATCAACAACCTCGATCTGGCGTTGATCAAACGGTTCAACTTCACCGAGCGGATTTCATTCGAGTTCGCCGCGCAAATGCTGAACTCGTTGAATCATTCCCAGTTCATCGGCGGATCGATCAACGATATTCAATCTATCGGACAAACCGGCTCGGCTTCGACGACCTACCTGGTTCCGGGATCGTCGAACTTCAACAAGCCGGAATTGACGTTCCCGAGCAACTCCCGTTCGATTCAGTTGGGAGCGAAGGTCATCTTCTAGGCAATCGCAACTTCTTATTACTTCTAAGGAGGGCGCGTTTCGCGCCCTCCTAATTTTCTTTGACAAACAACAGTGAGTGTCTGGGTGGTCGCGCAGCCCCAGGAAAGCGCTGGCCCTGTCAATTTGCTCAGGCCAGCTTTGCGCGACCCACAGTTGAACTTGGAAAAGGGGCAATCTGCTAATCCAGTTTCCCCACTCATGTTGGACTTCCCGCTGCCCCGATCCCGTGGCGCGTTATCCGTAGCTTGTCCCTTAATTCCCACGTTTTATACCTTGGTATATGTTCCCAATTCGGCATCTCTCTGTCCCCAGCTTACCTGCTGAAATTTACTAACACTAGAAATGCTTTTGGTCCCGATGTGGGAAACTCAACCGATCGCTTTCGCGTTTTGTCCCTGTAAATAAGCTCTTAATCCCATTGCAAAATACGGAATTCCATAGCCGATTGTTCCGTAAATGCAGACTTTGGTATCTCTGTTTCCGACATTCGTCCCTAACCGATTGACCCGAAATCGGATTTCATGAATGCAGGGGATGGAACGCAGCGTGCGTCTGATACAAAGTTCCAAAAATGAGATAGGCGGCCGAAGGCCAGCCCGAACTTTCAACGATCATACGAAGGGGTGTGCTGTGAAGCTAGTAAAGTTCGTATCGTACGGAGCGGCAATCGTTCTGTTGCTCGCAAGTCTTGGATTTTCCCAGGCGATCAGCGGTGATTTGGTGGGGACGGTGACTGATGCCACCGGGGCAGTAGTTCCCAATGCGACAGTTACGGCAACTAATTCCGCAACCAGTATTAAGAGCACTGGCAGAACCAACGCCAATGGTGAGTATCGGTTTACAAATTTGCCCATTGGCAACTACACCATCGATGTGGAGGCAACCGGCCTGAAGGGCGGCCTGGCAAATGTTGCAGTTCAATTGAACAAAACGGCGACTGCCAACGTCACTCTGCAGGTCGGTACTAGCACTACGACGGTCGAAGTAACTGCACAAAGCACGACGATCGATACAACGACGCCACAAATCCAGTCAAACTATGAAATTAAGCAGACGCAGGACCTCCCTACGGCTGCTATTGGCGTTGGAGTGATTAATCTTTCACTGCTTAATCCAGGAGTTGCTAATTCAGGAGGAATCGGACTTGGAGTGGGGCCGACGGTCGGCGGGCAGCGGCCCCGCAACAACAATTTCACGATCGAAGGCGTGGACAATAACAACAAGGCGATTACGGGACCGCTTGTCTTCATTCCCAACGATGCGGTGCAGAACTTTTCTGTGCTGCAAAACCAGTACAGTCCGGAGTTCGGACACTCGTCTGGTGGTCAGTTCAATACGGTAATCCAAAATGGAACCAATAGCTTCCATGGACGTGTATATGAATACTTCCAGAATCGAAATTTGAATGCTATTGATGCCGCTACCGCTCGAAATGGGAACAAGGAAAACCCACGTTATGATCAGAACCGTGTGGGGGGCCAGGTCGGCGGCCCGATCATTCGCGACAAACTCTTCTTCTTCACTAATTACGAATACAATCCCGTCGCCTACGGGATATCTTCACAGGTGTGCGCCCCCACAGCGGCCGGGAATGCAACGTTGAACGGTATTGCGGGGCTCTCGAAAACCAACTTGCAGCAGTTCCAGAAGTATGTTCCGGCGGGCACGATTCCTGATACGGCAGGGGTCGCGTGCGCAGGACCTACTGAACCTATTACGAATGCCGGAGCTCCTGGTGGAACGACGAATATTCCGGTCGCGCTGGTGCCAATTACCGGCAGCACCTTCACCAATCAGCACTACTCGACCAACGCCGTAGATTTCAATATTTCCGACAGGGATCAGCTCCGCGGGCGCTACATCTACAACAAGGTTAACGGCCTGGACTCATCTGCCTCCTTACCGGTATTTTTCAACATCGAGCCGCAGCGTTTTCACTTGGTTACGTTGAGTGAGTACCACAATTTCACACCGAACATAAACAATGAGTTCCGAATTGGGTACAATCGATTTTCACAGTTCATTAATGTACCGACGCAGTTCCAATATCCGGGTCTGGATCAATTTCCGAATATTACGATTGACAGTTTCAATGTAAACATCGGTCCCGATCCGAATGGCCCACAAAGTACCGTTCAGAACATGTATCAGGCAGTAGAAAACCTGAGCTGGACCAAGGGCAATCACAACCTCAAATTCGGCTTGGAAGGCCGAAAATTCATTTCGCCTCAATCCTTCACGCAGAGGCAGCGTGGCGATTACTTCTACACAGGGCTCGATGTGTTTCTACATGACTTGAGTCCGGACGACTTCGGTGAGCGAAGCACTGGCAACTTCTTCTACTACGGAGATCAAAGCGCAATTTACGCTTACGGTAACGATGTCTACCGCGTGACTCCAAATCTTTCCGTGAATCTCGGATTGCGGTGGGAGTTTACGTCGGTTCCAACCGGCGAGCGTACGCAGGCCCTGAATTCTGCTGCCAGTGTTCCTGGGCTGATTGATTTCAAGGAACCACAGCCGCAATACAAGAATTTTGCTCCCCGCGTTGGTTTCGCCTATTCACCCGGAAGTAGCGGCAATACGTCGGTTCGTGGCGGCTTTGGAATGTCGTATGACGTGCTTTATGACAATCTTGGTACCCTGTCCTTCCCCCCGCAGTTCAGCGGCACGCAGGATGTAGACACGAGCGTCTCCACGCCGAACTTCCTGGCCACGGGAGGCCTGCCACCAGGAACAGGCGGACTGCAGACTTTTCCAACTGTGGCTGCACAGCGGGCAGCAACTGCGGCTTTTGTTCCCGATCAGAAACTGCCCTATTCAGAGCAGTGGACTCTCGGTGTTCAGCATGTCCTGGCAAAGTCATACACCGTGGAAGCGCGATATCTGGGAACCCGCGGTATCCATCTTCCCGTACAGGATCGCCTCAATCGCCAATCCGTTGTTGGACTGGACAATTTTCTCCCAACCTTCCTGAATCCGTCATCAGTTCCGTCGCAGGCTGTTCTAAATTCGATGAAGACTCTGGATCAAGTAAAAGCGTTCCGGCCTAGCCGCGTGCCAGCTTATTCAGCAGCGGGATTCAGCAGCAATATCACTTCTTTCCAACCGTTTGGGAGCTCGATCTACCATGGATTGGCCACGTCTGTTGTAAAACGCTTTGAGCGTGGTCTATATCTCAACCTCTCCTATACATGGAGTCATCTGATTGATGACAGCACGGCCGATGTGTTTTCTACTGTATTGACTCCTCGTCGTCCGCAGGATAACCAGCATGTCGGATTCGATCGGAGCACTTCTGCTTTGGATCGCCGAAATCGTCTGACGATCAGCGCAATCTACGACCTGCCATTCTTTAAGCAATCCAATTGGGTGATGAAGAATTTGGTTGGCAATTGGGAGATCGCACCGATCTACACATTTGAGTCACCTGAGTTTGCGACCGTCCAGAGTGCCTCGGACTCAAATCTCGATGGTGATACTTTCACTGACCGGGTGATCTTCAATCCAAGCGCAAAGTCTGCGACGGGCACCGGTGTTACTGCTTTGAAGAACTCCTCTGGTGCCGTTGTCGGCTATGTAGCGAACGATCCTAACGCTCGCTACGTCGTTGCGGGCAGCGGAGCTCTCGCAAATACAAGCCGGAATACACTTTCGTTGCCGCGGACCAATAACTGGGACCTGACCTTGGTGAAACGTTTGAACTTTACCGAGAGACTTGGCTTCGAGTTTATGGCCCAGGCGTTCAATGTGTTCAATCACTCGCAATACATTCCCGGAAGCATCAATCAGGCGAACTCAGTCAGTCTGATCGGAAGGCCTCTGGATTTCACTACCACAACCACACGCAACTTCCTCACTCCCGATTCATCAACCTTCAATCAACCGAACTTGGTTTTCCCCAATAATGCCCGCACAATACAGCTTGCGGCGAAGGTCACCTTCTAGTGAACTAATCAGCTTCAAACTGGTCTCAATTTCGGGAGCCGTAAGGCTCCCGTTTTTTTTTTGCCCAGGGACTCAAGAACTCGAGGCTTTTTTCTTGCAACGTTCAAGTTGTGCCGCGTTTCGCGGCACAAGGTGAATTGAGCCCGACGGAAGCTGCCGGGAAAGAGCCAGTAAAATTGAGCCCCTTTGAGGGGCGGCGCATAACCTGGAGTGTCGCCCCTACAGGGCTCGAATCAGATTGCTCGTTCCCGGCACCAAGTGCCGAGCTCACATCGCATCGTGCCGCGAGACGCGGCACGAGGTTGAGGGCGAGGTCAAAAAAAGGCTATTCGCTCCGGCACCGCCGCGGAAACTCGGACGACTATTGTGAGTGGATGCTCGCAGGCTCTCAGGCTATGTCTTGTAGTCTTGTAATCAAGGATGCTATCTCGTTCCACTCTTCGAAACCGCACTTTCTTCCTGACATTTCTGTGCTTTGCTTTGGGTCAGCCTGGCATTAGCCAATCCGCCGAGGAGCAGCTGTTTTCGAAGTCGCGCGGGGCGATGGGAACGACATTCACGATTTATCTGTACGCTCCCAATCAAGCAAAGGCAGACGAGGAGTTAGAAGCCTCCTTTGATGAGATTGAGCGAGTCGAGGAAGCGCTTAGCAACTATCGGGAAAGCAGTGAACTCTCACGAATCAATCGTCTCGCGGCAATCACCGCGACGACGACTGATCCGGAGGTGTTTAAGCTGCTGCAAACATCCTTTGACTACAGCCGGCGAAGCGACGGAGCATTCGACATCACTGTTGGCCCACTCATGCGGACGTGGGGCTTTTTCAAGCAGAGCGGTCATTACCCCACTAGCACGCAGCTCTCACATGCACGGTGGAGCGTTGGCTGGAATAAAGTGAAGCTCGATCCGGCGCAACGCACGGTCGAATTCGACGTTCCTGGAATGGAACTCGACATGGGCGGCATTGGTAAAGGTTATGCGGTTGATCGCGTGATCGATATCTTGCGCGATGCCGGAGTGAAGGCAGCGCTCGTCGATGCCGGTTCAAGTACGCTTTACGCTCTCGGTGCACCGCCGGGCAAAGAGGGATGGAAAGTGATAGTGCCGCGCCCGGCAGATCGTTTGCACGCGGTATCGGAAGTAGTTCTGCGGAATAATTCTCTTTCGACTTCAGGCAGCTATGAAAAGTTCTTTCGTCTGAATGGACGAACTTACTGTCACATCATGGATCCGCGGACCGGGGAACCCGTGCAAGGGACGCTGCAGACTACCGTGATTGCTCCTACCGGCACTGCGAGCGACGCACTATCTACCGCGATGTTTGTCATGGGTCCAACCGCAGGCGGGAAGTTGCTCGAATCAATGCCGAATACGAGCGCCATCTGGATCACGAATAACATCAACGAACCGCATTTCGAGCAGTGGCACTGGCCGGGGCGGCTTTGCCGAACAGCCGATCACTGCGTAACGGCAGGAGAGGGAAACGGGACACGATGAATCGAAGAGAATTCATGGGAGGTGCGGCGGCATTAGCTGCGTCGAGTTTTGCAGAGCAAAGCGCTGCGACGAAACTGCCGGCATCCGATCAGGTGAACTTGGCAATCATTGGTCCGGGCAGCCGCGGGCAACAACTGATGCGGACGTTCTTGCGAGTGCCTGGAGTGCGCTTCGGAGCGCTGTGCGACATTTATGAGCCGCGATGGGGTCAGGCACGCAAGATTACTGGCGAGAACACGCGGGCGTTGAAGGACTACCACGAACTGCTGACTGCGAAAGACATTGATGCCGTCATCGTCTCCACGCCTTTGTCGCTACACTCCGAGCACGTGACCGCCGCTCTAGACAGCGGTCATCATGTCTATGGCGAGAAGAGCATGGCCCTCACGGTGGAAGAGTGCGGCCAGATGCTGCAGGCAGTGAAGAAGAGCGGCCGGCATTACCAAATTGGGCTGCAATATCACTATGCTCCCTGGTACCGCGAAGCGATCCGGCTGATCAACTCAGGGAAGATCGGCCAAGTCACGCAGATTTATGCATATTGGCACCGCAACAATAGCTGGCGACGGCCTGTTCCTAACAATGATCCGAAGCTCGAACGGTTGATTAACTGGCGGCTGTATCGGGAGTTCTCCGGTGGCCTCGTTGCTGAACTTGGATCGCATCACATTAACTTCGCAAATGAGGTGTTCGGTGCCATTCCCGAATCGGTAGTTGGCAGCGGCGGAGTCGACTTCTGGAAAGACGGCCGCGAAACTGCGGACAACGTCCAAGTCACGTACCGTTACCCGGGTGGAAAGACTCTGTTTTTCAGCGCGATTACTACCAACCGATTTGTTGGCTGCCAGGTGCAGGTATGCGGTACCGGCGGAAGCATTGTTCTGACGGAGGCGGATGGCACCTACTACTACGAACCCAACACAGGTGCTTCAGCAGTACCAGAAGGGCTGGCAGTTGAACACGGAGTCGTGACCGGCGCAAGCTATCGCGCCGAGCTGCCTTATCGAGGCCAGGGGCGCCCGCTCACCGTTCCGGCTGGAACGCAGGGCAATCCAGACTTTCTGGCTTGCAATTCATTTATCGACAGCATTCGCAACAACCGACGTCCGAAGGCTGACGAGCAGGTTGCCTGGAATTGCGGTGTCACGGTCGCAATGGGCAACTACGCCATTGATCACGAGGCGCGTGTCAAATTTGCGGATCATGTACGCGTCTGAAGCGGCGGGACCACGTAAATCCGAGAGGGATGCAATACATTTAGTGCGTTGCATGTTCCTCTAGCTCGAGTCGCAACGCCAAGGTTGCGCGCACCAGGATGTTGCGTGCGGCTGCCTCGTCAATTCCCATAATGGCTGCGATCGTGTCGAGCTTCAATCCGAAATACTGCTTCAGCTCCAACACAAGTCGCTCTCGAGGCGATAGTTGCTCTAGTGCTCCTTGGAGTTGCGAGGCTTGGGTGACGTTATTTGGGACTCGTCTGCTTAAGAACTCCATGCAAGTGCGTACGACGATCCGATAGATCCATAAGTAAAAGGAGCATTGAAAGCGGTAATTGCGCAGCTCCCGGTACGTTTGCAGCAACGCTTGTTGAAATAAGTCGCGAGCCTCACGTTCCGAACCGGTCAACCTTAAGGCCAACGTCAAGATTGCGCGATCATAATGACTGGCCACTTCGGTGAAGGCTTCCCAGCGGCCTGCCTGTGCCTGCCGGACCAACACCGTGTCGTCGGTTACGTAGGAGAGGCTCGCAACACCAGGATGCGGGCCTGAAGCGGTACCGCCTGCTGTTCCTGTCCGAAATTTCGCCTCAAGTGATCGCATCACATGCTTACCTTGACGATGCTCCGGTTACGACTAGCAGAGTCAGATCGTCGGTTCGTTGGACTCCATGCGCGAAGTCCTGAGCTGCGGCAATGATCGAAAACAAAGCTTTGCCGGCAGACAAGTTGCGCGAGTGCTTCGCTTGAGCGAGCAATCGCTCGATGCCAAATTCCTCGTCGTCGCAATTTCGGCATTCAATTAGTCCGTCGGAATAGCCGATAAACAGGTCGGACGGGGCTAGCCGAATGCACTTCTGATCGAATTTGGAGGAAGGAATCACCCCGAGCGCCGGCCCACCGACTGAAAGGCGTTCTACTCCGCTGTGGCCCCGTCTGATGAACGGCGGGAAATGTCCGGCGTTGGAATATGTGAGTTCGTTCCGTTGCCAGTCAAGCGTGGCAAAGAACATAGTCGTGATCGGTACGCCCGAACCCACTGTGCACAGATTCTGATTGATGGCTGACACAATCGAGCCGGGGGCGTCAAGTGAAGCAGAACAGCTGCGGACCAGGCTCATCACGTGTGTGGACCACATGGCGGCGGTCAGCCCTTTGCCCGCAACGTCTCCCAACGCGATGACTGTGGAATCACCCTGATCGAATATGCAGACGAAGTCTCCAGAAAAATGCTGGACGGGAAAGATCTCTGTCGCGATTTCGAACTGTCCACGCTGTAGCCTGCGTGCTCCGCTAAGCCTGCGTTGCACTTGCTGCGCTTCGAAGACTTCTTTGTAGAGCGCGCTAACCTCGTCCAGATTTAGAGCGGAATTCCACTCCTGCGATTTCTGCGGGCGCCCAGAGGCGGGTGCGTTCGAGAGCGAACTCGCGTGCTCCAACCAGACTGCCGCATTTGTAGGATCACTCTTTGTGATTCGATGTGTTGCAGCGGAAGCCATTGCTTTCAACCCTCAACTTAGGTCAACCGACAAACCGATATCCCATTCCATGAACGGTGAGAAAGAAACGCGGTTGTTCCGGACTGGGTTCAAGTTTCTGACGCAAACGAACCAGATGTGCATCCACAGTTCGCGTCGTTGGATACCTCTCGTATCCCCAGACATCCTCGAGCAGGCGTTCACGACTCAGGACTTCGCCCGCATTGCAAATGAAATACTTCAAGAGCTCGAACTCCATTGCAGAGAATTCGATCTCGTTGCCGGCGCGGGTTATACGGCAAGCGCGAAGATCGACTTCCACATCGCTGAAGGAATATCGATCATGTTCTTTGGGCAGCGTGTGGCTGCGGCGAAGAACGGCCTTCACCCGCGCGACCAGCTCCCGAATCGAAAACGGCTTGGTTACGTAGTCGTCTGCTCCGAGTTCGAGGCCGACGACTTTGTCGATCTCCTGGCCGCGCGCCGTGAGCATAATGATGGGAATTGAAGGCCGCTTGGCTTTAAGTTGCTTGCAGACGTCGAGGCCGCTCATCTTCGGCATCATCACGTCGAGGAGTACCAGATCGGGAGAGTGAGCTAATGCTTTCTCGAGTCCTTCCGATCCGTCGTATGCGCTGAGAACTTCATACCCTTCAAACTCGAAGTTGTCGCGCAATCCTGCGACCATATTTGGTTCGTCTTCAACTATCAGTATTTTGGTCATGCCCCCACCGTATGTACCTGTTCGCTTGCAGTCCCTGCCGTCTGAGCAGGCTTGATTGCTGCCTGAAGCGGCAGAACGATCGAGAACTTGCTTCCTTTACCCGACGTGCTCTCGACCGAAACCTCTCCTCCGTGCGCCTGAACAATATGCCGCACTAGAGACAGTCCGAGACCGCTTCCCTTGTTCTCGTGGCAGAGCGGGTCGCACACTCGATAGAACTTGTCGAAGACTTTGTGTTGTTCCGCCCGGGGTATTCCGATTCCATGATCGACAACATCCAGCTTCACCGATCCATTGGATCGATAAAGACTAACGGCCAGGTACTTTTCCTGATTTGAATACTTGATCGCATTGTTTACGAGGTTCAGAAGCGAACGCGCGATCGCCTCGCGATCGACTCGCACAGGCGGCAACTCGTCAGTGATGTACTCCTCGTAGGTAAACCCATTCTGCTCGATCTGGTAACGGTAAGCATCGAGCGTGCTGCGCACCAGCGACGAGAGATCGGTGTCGCGAAACTCGTATTCCTTCTTGCCGGCTTCAATACGCGAGAAGTCGAGAATGTTATTGATGAGCGCAGTAAGCCGCTCGCTCTCCTTGCGGATTATTTTGTAGTACTCGAGCTGCTTCGTCTGTTCGGGTATGCGTCCCAACTCCAGAGTTTCAGCGTAGAGGCGAATCAGGGACAATGGCGTGCGCAGCTCGTGGGAGACATTCGAAACGATGTCAGATTTCAACTTCGCCAGTTCCATAGCCTTGTTCACGCTGCGATAAGTGAAATACAGTCCACTGAGAAGCAACAGCGAAATACTGCCGAGGATGATGTAGCTCGTCTTTAGGAAACGCTCCGAAATCGCCTGGATGGTTGTGCCCTGGTATTTGATGGCCAGTACCAGCTCGGGAAACGCGCCTTCAAGTTTGCGCTCGACTTCTGGTTCCCCACCGTCCCATGCCGGGGACGCGGCCAGGGACTCCCAATCTCTATATTGATGGAGCATGATCCCGATCTTTGGGTGGGAACTATCACGCCCAGCATCGGCTTCGGTATCTGCCATGATGGATTTCAGAGTGTCTGGAAAGAATTCACGCTGCAGATAAACAGAATCGAAACAGATGCCGCCTAGGGTGATGCGATCTTTACCCGCGGCATCGATGGGGAATACAACCACGTTTTGATACGGATGTTTCTCACCCTTCAAGGTCGGGTATGAGAAGGCGAAGTACGGTTTCTCGCCCTTAAGCTGCATCTTGCGGAGCTTCGTCAAGAACATCTCTGCCTCGATGTTGAACCAGATCTGCACTTCGTTCTGCAGCTTTGTGCCTTCCGGGTGCGTCTCGGGATCCTCCATCTTTCCGGATTGAGACCGAACCAGCGTTCCTGTCAGCTTGTCATAGATAAAGACGTGAGCAGCCCAAGGATTCTCAGCGAGGATTTTTTCGAGTTCCTGGCCTGCATTCGGCGCTCCAGGACAGGGGAATTTATGCCTCGCTCCATCCGCCATCTCGTAAGCGCGTTCTGTGAGCCGCTTTTCGGAGATCGCCAGCATCTGCTGAAAGTCGCGCTGGAAGGCGGCCTCGACCGCGCGGTCGCGTTGGATCGACTTGAGGTGCAGCACGCTGAATATCACAAGCGCCGCTGCTGGAAGAGCCACCAGCTCAAGCGTAAGTAGCATCCGAGTGCGTGCATTCCAAAACGGTTTCTTCATCGAAAAACCCCGTCAGCTTTCGTACGGTCCCTCAAGATCTGTCAAAAACATACTTGGATCAAGCGGACGACGTGCGAAATGGCTGTAAATGATGGTAAAAAACTTGTAAAAAGATGGTGCGTTCGCTGGGCCGCACTATATATCAATATCGAAAAATCGATATCGAAAGCGACAGCCGAGGCTTTTGATTCATCGAGTTGCGCGCCAACGCGGCTGTGATTGACATGATCGTGATTGATCCATACATTGGCGTGCTGTTCTTTTCGTGAAGGAGAACCATGCGTAGCGAAATGAGCGTTTTGGAGGTTGCAAAGGCAATTGTTACTGACATCCACTTCTTAGTGCCCGTCGTTGTCCTCTTAGTTGGAGTGGCTCTTCTGGTGAAACTGCATTGATCTCCATCATCTGCGTTCCCAGTACAGCGGAGCACGGGTTTACCTCAAACATATGAGCACAGCGACACAACCGCATACCTCTCAACGAATCGCATCGTTCCACAGCCTCGGCGTGATTTGCGGACTCGGAGCCGGTGTATGGCTCGGCGCGGCCGAGGCTCCGACAAAGCTCGTCAACTCTGGACTATCTCCGTTTGCTATTTCGTTGTGCATGGTTGCCGGAGTTTTCACCGCGCGATGGACCTTTCCTACACTGATCAAGGGCACTCGCTCTGTGGTTTCCGATCTGATGGAAAAGAAGCACTTGATCATCTGGGCTCTGGTCGCTGGCGCCTTGTGGGCAGTGGCGAACACGCTCACTGTGTTTGCGATTCGCGATGTTGGACTCGCTATCGCATTTCCGTTGTGGAACGCAAACTCCTTGATCGGGATATTTTGGGGATGGGCGTTGTTTGGAGAGTTGCGCGGCGCTGATCGCGGAACTATTGCGAAGGTTCTGCTGGGCGCGATCGCCATTGTGATTGCAGCAATTCTCCTCGGATTCAGCACGATCCAGGGCGGGATCACCACTCCCCATGCGGCGGTCCGCGGAATTATTGCTGCTGCGGGGGCTAGCTTGCTTTGGGGCACGATGTACGTGCCGTATCGCAAGGCTTACATCAGCGGCATGAATCCGCTCTCGTTTGTAACCGCATTCACGTTGGGTGAACTGGGGACCATGATTTCTCTGGTCCTCGCTCTGGATGGCGGAACTAATTCTCCGGTCTTCCATTCGCCCGAGGTAAGGCCCATGCTCTTCTGGTTGTTCCTGGGCGGATTCGTCTGGGTAATCGGCGACCTGCTCCAGCAATTCGCGGTGAAGTATCTCGGAATCGGCCGCGGTATCCCACTGTCGAACACGAACCAGCTTTGGGGTCTGGCCTGGGGTGCGTTGGTCTTTGGAGAACTGGCGCACGCGGATTTCACGCACAAGATCCTGGTCATTGCCGGCTCTGTCGTTATGGTGCTTGGGGCGTTGTCGATCAGTTCGGCTGTGGCTGGACAAGGCGAGCACTCTTCGACGAGCGAGGCGGTTCTAGCCGAGTGCAATCGCTACAAACTGAATTACGACAGAGTGCTAGCTGAATTCCGCGGGCAGGCCGAGGAGCGCCGGAAGGAGCGAGGCTGGTGGGACTACCTCATCATCGCTTCCGCGGTGGGTGTCTTTATCTGGCTTGGGATCCAGGCAGCGGTTCCTCCGATTTCCATGAATTTGTACTGGCTTAGCGTTCTCGTAGTCATTCTCGGAATTTCGCTGGTGGCTTGTGCGTGGACGCTTTGGCGGGCGACGAAGTTCTCCTAGTCTCCATTTTCCCTGCTCAGGGAAAATAGCAGGGAATTTTTCCCGTGAAAAAAATTTCTGATCGCGAGACCCGCATGAACACAGGCGATTTGCAACTGACCAGGGAATCAGCAGGGAAATAGCAGGGAATCTGTTTCGCTTGCACGGCCGGCTCGCCCCTTGTCTTCCAGATTTCCGATAAACGAGCACCGATTCTGTTTGACTACCCACAACTACCCTGGTACCACGAAAAGAAAGGAGGCACAAGGAGCATCTTCGCAGAAGTCGTGGCAGAGTCGCTCTCGGCTGTGGCCCCGCTCAAAGTCAAGAAGGGCGAGGCGCCAGGCCGCTATTACATCAAGCCCGCGCTGTCTGCAGGACCCGACTGTTTCTGCCGCCGGTACTGCTCAGTAGTTAACGTAAACGGGGTTTCCGAGCAATTCTAATTTTCCGGATTGGGATACAACGTCGGCGCGCAGCCAGTGCCGGTGGCCATCGCTGTGCCACTGTAAAGCCAGAGTCTGATCGGGCGACATGATTGCGGCCAACGGAATCGAAGCGTCTGGTTGGCCATCGACCAGGATGCGCAACTGCGAGCCCGTGCAGGCGAGCACGTGAGCCGACAGGCTGACGATCTCGCCGGAACCAGCGCGCAGCGTACCCCCCATTGTGACCCCGGCTCTCCCCGCCTGAGCGCTGAAGTCGAGCACACGATCTTTGGACGCGGTCAGGTCAACGAAGACGCGCCCTGAACGGATCCCCGCCAGGATCCCCGCCACCGACAACTCCGATGCATACACCACGGTTGTAGGACTCCCCACCGAACCAGGCTTGTCCAGGGGGAGTTCGGGGTTGTGATTATCGCTGCCACCAATCGCGGTGGGCCGGTAACCGGCGCTCACTTGCTGTTCCCAGAATGGAATTCCGGAATACGGACCCTCTTCCGCGCCCCCATTCACAGCTTCCACTGCGGCAATGAGGCTCATCTCTCCTGACTTCGGACGCCACCCACAGCCCATGCACGCCTCTCCAGTAGGCGCGCCAGGGTGGTTTATCGAGATGAGCGCACCGCGCTGACCATCGCGCACCAGGAGACTTCTCATATCGGGAACCGAGCTGGACCCAACACGAAAATCCACAAACTCAGTCTTTCCGTAGAGGTTGGCGTGTCCCTCAAAGGTGGTAATCTCCCGCCCGGGAATCAGCAACAAGCGATCGAAGTAGGGTTGCAACTCTCGGAGTGCGTCGAAGTGCGAGACCGTGTTGTGATCCGTAACCGCCACGAAGTCCAGCCCGCGAGCGGTTGCAGCCTGAAGCGTGACAAACACGGGACAAGGAACCTTGTTCCCATTCTGGCTCTTGCATTGAGCATCACTGTGTGCGGAGTGCATGTGCAGATCACCGCGATACCATCCTGCACTCGAGCGCAAGGGCGTCTCTGAGAATCCTTCCGGAGCCTTCTCCACTCCGGCCGGCTCGAAATAGATCTGGGCTTCATACGACGCCACGCTCTTCTGCCTGATGTTGGGCACGCCGATCCAGAGCTTCCACGTCCCCGGCAGCACTACTCCCGAAAGATACGACGGAGTGGCGTCGGTTGCGCTGATTGTGAACGAACTCTTGTTGCCTCCACTCCATCCGCGGAAACGCTGCGGATCCTGAATGCCGATATCGAGCGTCGTCCGCTCTTCTTTACCGGTGTAGTGAAACCGAACGGTGAGCCTCGCCGTGTTCGCAGGGACCTCGAACGGGGCTTCAATGTACGTGTTGTTCTGATCGCCTTTCACGGTGCCGCGCAACACCAGGTTCGGCTGTTGCGCAAACGCGGCTACCGTGATTAGGACAACAACGATCAGCAAGCGCGGAGTATTGGTGCGATAGGTTTCGATTTTGCGTTTCATCCAGAAGATCCGAGGGTGAATAGAGTTTCCATTATCCACGAGCAGGACGTCATTCCAGGTTTCGGGTCCTTCCGGTTCATGAGCGGCACCCGAGCGCCGAAAGGCGGGTGAGCTGGCTAATTGATTGCTGCGATTTCGAGGCAAACCTCTGGCACACCTTGGCGCTCGAATTGCTCGTCACGTGTAGTGACTTTCTGATGTAATTGTGTCAACTCCCATTAAGTCGAGACTGCCTTGTCCACACCGAATAGTCCTGCTGTTTCAACGGTGCTGAGTGATTGCGCCGATCAGCTTCATCAGATTGAGACATCCCTTGCAACGCTGGCGAAAAGCGCCGGCCGGCACAGTGGAATTGTTGCGCACGTTGCGTCCAGTGTTGGCACAGCTTTCTCCATAACCCGCTCTGCCTCCGCCGTGATCTGCTCCATAGAACTCCACAATCGGCATGTCGCTATCAGCAAAAAGGCAGCGCAAACGCCCTCAGGGCATGTCAGATGACCTCGACGGCAGCCGGATAGAGTCAAACTACTACGTGGCCTCCTCATCAAAGTGGCACGTGCAGTTACTTCTTGAAGGCCGTTTTCTGCAGTGAGGGATGTCCAATCGGATAAGCTTGGCTCTACCATCATGCGGAGCTGTCCACCTCTTGTGCCAATGCTCGGGCACGGCATGTGGGTTGCTCGTCTTAGGAGCGAGGACCCTTTCGTGGCTGGGGCGAGATTCCGGAGGGCAGGACTAGCGAGTGTGGCAGCGCTTCTCATCTTCGCTCTCCCGCCCGGTTTGCATTTCTCCGTCCTGGCGGGCTCATCTCCTCCCACCTTCTACAAGGATGTTCTGCCGATCCTGCAGCAGCATTGCCAGGTGTGTCATCGCGGAGGCGAGATTGCGCCGATGCCGCTGGTGACTTTTGCGCAGGCGCACGGCTACGCGGAAAAAATGAAGCGGATGACGAGCGCGAAGATGATGCCTCCGTGGTTCGCCGATCCGCGCTTTGGACATTTTTCCAACGACAACTCACTTAGGTCGGAACAGATTGCCACCATTGCGTCCTGGGCTGACGCTGGAGCGCCTTCCGGCAATGCAAACGACGCTCCGCCGATCCCGCACTGGACTCGCGGCTGGAACATTCCCGAACCGGAACTGGTGATCGGGATGCCGAAGCCGGTGGCGATTCCTGCGCATGGCAACGTCGAGTACACCTATGAGATCGTGGCAACGGGATTCACCGGAGACAAGTGGGTGCAAGCTTCCGAGATTCGTCCGACGAGCCGGGATCATGTGCATCATGCCGTGGTGTATATTCGTCCGCCCGGCTCGAAGTGGCTGCGCGATGCCCCGGTTGGACGCCCGTTCTCCGCGTCGGACATGACGTCCGGCGAGGATCTCCACCAGGCGTTATTTACCGACAGCGACATGCTGCTCGTCTATGCTCCCGGCAGCTCGCCAGATCAGTGGCCTAACGGAATGGCAAAATGCATTCCCGCCGGGTCGGACCTGGTCTTCCAGATGCACTACACAACAAACGGCCACGCTACAACCGATCAGACGAGCATCGCTATCGTTTTCGCGAAGCAACCGCCAAAGCAGCGCGTGCTTACTCTGCAGCTCACCAACCACAGCTTCGTGATTCCTCCCCAGGCCGACAACTTTCGTGTAGAGGTCTTCGGCACACTGCCGAACGATGCAACGCTGCTGAGCTTCTTCCCGCACATGCACCTTCGCGGCAAGCGCTTCGAATACGACATTGTGCATGCGGATGGGACGATGGAGACGCTGCTTCGCGTGAACTACCACTTTCATTGGCAGATGAGCTACAAGCTCGCTGAGCCCAGGTTCCTGAAAGCCGGTACCAAGCTGCAGGCAATCGCATGGTTCGACAACTCAAGGAACAATCCGCACAATCCCGATCCGGAACAAACGGTGCGCTGGGGCGGGCAAACGTACGAAGAGATGATGGTAGGATTCTTCGATCTGGCGATTCCGGCGAACGTCGATAAGTGGCAGTACTTTGTTCGCCACGATCAGACACAGTAGGCGCGTACTAAGACCCCTTCAGCGCCGAGAGCCCGGAGGCGAGACTGCCAAGAAGGCTGCATGTCAGCGAGAACAAGGTGCGCCACTCCCCTGAAGAAATTTGCTTTGAGCGCAAGATTCGGATAGCACGGAGTCAGTGGGTTGTAATATGGTCCTCCAGCCATAATAGGAGTTCTGGTCCTTCGACAGACCCGTCAGAACAAGGATTGAGTAAAAGGCTTCACACGTAAAAGAAGGAGTTAGCAATGACCACGGCACAGGCGGGACTCTGGGTTTCCGCTCCACAGGCTTATCGCGAGAAGATGTTCAACCTCTTGGCAGGCCGAGATCCTTTGGAGGTGCTGGCGCAGACGGCATCTACCTTGGCCGATATTGTGGGCAAGCATGCGGCGGCGGTTCTTCGCACTCGACCATTTGACGGGAAGTGGACGCCGAACGAGGTTGTCGGCCATCTCACGGATAGCGAATGGGTGTATGGGTATCGCCTCAGGCTGATTCTTTGCGAGGACGACCCTACTATTCTCGGCACCAAGCAGGATTTGTGGGTGGCCGCGCTACGGCACAATGAGCGTGAGCCGTCGGAGCTTGTCGAAATCTTTCGGACGATGCGCCAGTTCAATTTGGCAGTGTGGAGACGAACGTCACCGGAGGATTTGCAGCGCACAGGGCAACACAATGAGCGCGGCCCGGAGTCGCTGGGCGTGATGTTGCGACTGCTGGCCGGTCATGACCTTTCACACCTGAATCAGATCTCTCGTTATATTGAAGCCATTCAGCAGCGGGAGTAGCGCCTCGGCGCATGCACCCAGTTCCGAGTCGTCCGTTTCGAAAGGGAACGTGAAGGTTTTTTTGACAGCTTGTGTTCTTCCAGAACAAGAACGCCTCGCTGTTAGGTCGTGGAGGTCATCTGGTCTTTATAGGCCTTCTGCCCAGCAAGTGCTCACCCAGGAGCACTTGGGTGAGCACTTACGCACGCAGGTTTGAGGTAAAGGCGTCAACCAGACCTTATTTCCTGCGAGGGCACGTGACTCGACGATCAAGATACGCATGGTACAACAAAGTAAGGCTTTTCTGCATGGCCGATGCCTGTAGAAAGGGCCGAGTTGGCGATGATGCTTCCCGCTTGCGAGATTCTAATTTGAAGAAAGAGACCGGGTTTTTGCCCGGTCTCTTTCTGGGCTGGTACCCTCCCCCAGGTACTTCGCCAACTTACTACTGAAGCGGAGTGTCTGTGCTGGCGGCCGTTCCAGCAGGATTGAAGCGGATCACACCGCTCGCGTCTGCGTAGAAGTAGCGGTTGCCGGTTTGTCCTTGAGAAGCTGGATTGCCGTGCAGTGCGAAACTGATATTGGTGAAATTAGAGACAGCATCCGCTTGTGGCGTATACGCGAAGGTATATCCACTCTTCGGACTGCCTGTGGCAGCCCCGGCGAGAACCGCGTCAATTAGACAAGTTTGCGTCGAAGTCGGCAC
>DATMPC010000048.1 GCA_035567895.1 Terriglobales bacterium
TCTACCGGGTATGGAGATTTTCGCTCGCAGCTTCAAGCCTAAACGCCAATTGCTGGTTGGTGGACAGGGCATCGCACTGGAAGAATTTCTTTCCAACCCAGCGAGTCACTGGTTGAAATAAAGTGAAGTCTTCCGGTGATCGAACACCACCACGGTCACTATGAGCACCACAGCCGCCCTGAGTGAGCGCGCTCAAACCAAGACATCAAGTCATGCTCAGACAGGAAGTTGTGGCAGTCAGCCGCGCAAAACAGCGTGCACTTGACCGCTTCGGTGCGCTCAAAACAAATTCCTCTGCCACAAGGCAGTGGCTCAACGAAAGGGACTAACCCCCGTCATTCTTCACGAGCCGCATTTTGTGAACGATCTGCGCTCTATTTGCGCTCTGTTTGCGTGACTAACACGGTTTTCGCATGGTCTTAGGTGTCAACCGCTGACCGACATGTTATTGAAACTACGTTTAAAGGTGGATTCGACTCCCACTCGCTTCCGCCATCTAAAACCCGCGTCATTACTGAGGATTTTCACTTAGGTGCCATTGAATGTGCTAGATAGTGTGCTGGCCAACGTCTGCCAGTGCGAGCCCACGATACACAGGAGGCAGCTCTGTAAAAGTGATGTATACATCACAAAACTATTGAAAGTTACAAAAAAGTGATATATAACTCACTTTTATGCAGACACTGGCAGGACTGGGCGAAGCGGTCTCAACAAGACGAAAGGCTCTTGGACTGAAACAGAGCGATGTCTCCCTACGCTCTGGAATCACCAGGGAATCCCTTGTGCGCTTTGAACGAGGACAAGTACCGGAGTTCGGTTCCCGCAAGCTCCTAGCCGTGCTAGCAGTACTCGGACTTGAAATGAGTTTCACCGAGGTTGGGACATCAGGGACCCTCGATGAACTGCGGCGTGAGCGGGGTGGTGCTTGAAGCTAAATGTTCATGTCCTTGGTTGTCATGTTGCCGTCCTTGAACAAGTCGGCGATTTCAAGAGCGTATTGACCTACGTTCCAGAGGTCGCGCCGGAGAACCTCGTCTCTTTGACCATGCCCGTCCGCACCGAATCGTACCCGTGGGACGACCAGCTTCACCCCATTTTCCAGATGAACCTTCCGGAGGGCTATCTGCTGCAAGTCTTGCAGGAGGAGTTCGGGCCGGTCGTTGGCGCGAGTCCAACCGCGCTCCTCTCCGTTATCGGGCGAAATATGGTCGGAAGGCTTCAGGTCGCTCCACCTGAGGCATCGCTAGACGAACCGGCAAAACCGATTGAAGTTGCCGAGCTCCTCAAGGGGGACAACTCGGAGGAGGCGTTTTCGCGGCTCGTTAGAGAACATGCGAGAAGTGGCGTCTCCGGCGTCCTGCCTAAGTTTTTAGACACGGAACAGAAGAAGCAGGTCGGGCTGGGGCCGCACAAGAAAGCGACCTTGCTGACCCACCAGCACATCATCAAAGGCGCATCAAGCAGGCTTCCGTTCGCGACCGCCAACGAGCACTTATGTATGCAGGTGGCTTCGAAAGTCCTCGAATCTGCGAAAACGGAGCTGTCAGAGGATGGAAATGTTCTAGTGGTGCATCGCTTCGATGTCGACGAGAACGGAAAGCCCTTTAGGGCGTTGGAAGATTTTTGTGCGCTCCTCGGGCTCCGGCCCTCTGCGAAGTACGAAACAACATGGGAGAGAATCGCGAAGGCGGTTCGCAACTTTGTGCAAGGCGCAGACCAGTACGAGACGTTTAAGAAGCTGACCGCAATTCTCCTGTTGACGTACGCACTGAGAAACGCTGACTGCCATTCGAAGAATCTGGCATTGCTGTACACGTCGCGAACGGACGCACGGCTCGCGCCCGTGTACGACTTTTTCACGACTTCCGTGTACGCGGGTTACCAGAACAATCCGCCCGGAATCAGCTTCCTGGGAAGAAAGACGTGGTTACCGGGCAAAACTCTGGGGACATTTATCACTTCCAACTTCGGCATCCCTCAACGGGAGCAAAAGGAAATCGTGGAACATATCAGTGATGCGGTTGTAGATGTCGCCCCTGCCGTGCTCGAACTGATGAAAGGGTTGGCGGGTTTCAAGGACGTTGGAACGCGCATGCTGGCCACATGGAATGACGGAGTGAACGTTCTGCGCGAACCTCGCATGTATGGTTTGAGCCCGTGGAAATCCAGTCCGGCATTCGAGGGAATCTCTGACCCGCCGAAACTCAGGAACCCGCGAAAGGTCATCGGCCAGTGGCGAACCGCAGCAAATCGAAAGCGAAGTGAACAGCCCAGCAGGTTGCATTCCCAGTAAGTAACAGTAGTAATCTCCTGCTCTTGCTGCCCTCCTGTTGCTGTTCCTGCTCTCGCTCTTGTTGCTCCCGCCGTTCTTCGTCTTGCTATGGTCGTCGTTCCTCTTCTTGTTCTCGCCGTTCCGGTCGATGAATCGTAAGAACACATCAAGTACCAGTTCGCGCGTTTGACGCGGCAAGTCTTCTTTCTGCGGCGACAATGTCTGGCCTACGGCGAAGGAGATCACTTGCGTTTGCTTCTGCTCCAAGCATCAACTCCTGATCCTGAATCGCTCCCGGCTACGTGCGCTGGTTTGCGGTGCATAACTAGTGCATGCTGATTATTGTCAGAATTCAGCCTGCTGTGGATATCGTTTGCGATGAATAACGGCCTGGTAAATGGTGCCGAGACGGTGGCGTACATCGGAAGTTTGTTGCTTCTCGGAAATAACCTTACAAGAACCTCTATACTACGTTGGAGATTTTACGGAAAAGAAACCTGCCGGCGTTGGGCCTCCTAATAGCATTGTTGATCAGGCTCATTTGACACGACAGGCTAAACGATCTAAGCGCTCCCGCGAACTTTTCCGATGAGGTGAGTATGTCATTGACCAGGCGAGAGGTCTGTAGGCTCATTCCGGCGCTGATGGCGGCAGGAAACGCAATTCCCGCGTTTGCTGGCCAGGACGATTCGCTGCCCTCGGCAGCCTTTCCATTTGAAAGCATGCCTGTACAAGACTTCGATCACGCGCAGATGCGAAAGATCCTGAAAGGAAAACTGGCAACGGGCGAACTTATCGAAGTACATGCCACAACTCTGCCCCCGAATGGATATCCGCATCCGCCGCATCGTCATCTCCACTCCGAGATGTGGCTCATCCGTGAAGGTACCGTCGAACTTACAATCAATGGCGCCAGCCATCGTCTGGGCCCAGGAGGGCTGGGGTTCGTACATTCCAATGAGGAGCATGGCATCAGGAATGTCGGTACAGGCCCCGCCACCTACTTTGTTGTGGCTATCGGTCCCGGGGCGGACACCTAATCATGATCTGCTACATTGTTCTGCGGCAATTAGGATGCCGTGACGAGATGCAACCGGCTGGCTGTCTCGCTGATTCAATGGCGTGGGAGTATTCCTAATGACCCCAATTTCATCGGCCGGGCACCTTTCGCGAGCTGTGAATATCGAGGATTTGCGCGAACTGGCTCGACGCCGACTCCCGAGAATTGTTTTCAACTACATCGATGGTGGCGCCGACGGCGAGTGGACACTTCGCGAAAACCGCCGAGCCTTCGACGCGATTACGTTCCGACCACAGCAAGCCGTAGCTGTGCCGGCGTGTGACCTCCGAACCCGCGTGCTGGGTACGGAGTTGTCGATGCCGCTACTCCTGGCACCGGTAGGTTATCTGCGCGTAATGCACCCCGACGGCGAAATCGCTGCCGCTCGGGCCGCCGGGCGTGCAGGCGTCGGCTTCATTTTGTCCACAGTTTCCGGCCACCGACTCGAAAATGTGAAGTCGGCCTCGAGCGGACAAGTTTGGTATCAGCTCTATCTCACGGGCGGCCGTGCCGCTGCAGAGAATGCAATGGGGCGAGCTATGGATGTGGGATACACGGTCCTGGTGATAACGATCGATTCGACCGTCATCGGACACCGAGAGCGCGAATTGCGTGACGGAATGGAGCAGCTTCTGCGCGGCAATATCTGGTCGAAGATTCCGTTCGCCCCGCAAGTTCTGGCTCGTCCACGTTGGCTGACGCGCTTTCTCCTCGACGGCGGCCTTCCCGACATGCCCAATATCGTCAGCGCGGAAACAGGTGTACTGAGGGTTCGTGATGCGCACACTGCGATGAAGCGC